>CAMCFL010000063.1 GCA_945873715.1 Akkermansia muciniphila | reverse complement strand
AACCAAGCTGGCCGTGCAGGATGTGCAACGGCTTCGCGGGGTGGTGAACGACAAGTCCTGGGTCCATCTCCAGGACTATCGGATGTTGAACGGCTGGTACGTCTATGGCGGACGCCGGACCTGGGACACCGAGACCTTCCCGCTGGAGTACGCCAAGATCCGCAAGATGAGCCAGACCCGCGACCGGCTGATCTGGGAGATGGCACAGGGGGTCAATGAACGCATCACGCCCGATGACTCCCAGACCGGTCCGTTGGTCACGCCCAAGACCCGCTTCGGCGTTCCCCAGCAGTCCTATTCCGAACCCAAGGACCTGAAGTACGTGGGCGGTGAAGAGGCCATCCAACTCATGGACATCGCCCCCGGCTATGCCGTGAAGCTGTTCGCATCCGAAGAGATGTTTCCTGAACTGGCCAAGCCGGTGCAGATGAACTTCGATTTCCGCGGTCGGTTGTGGGTCGCATGCATGCCCACCTATCCGCAATGGAAGCCCGGCGACTCCCGTCCCAACGATCGGATCCTCATCCTCGAAGACCAGGACGGCGACGGTCGCGCCGACACCTGCAAGGTGTTCTACGACCAGTTGCATTGCCCGACCGGATTCGAGTTCGTCGACGGCGGTGTGCTCGTCATCAACCAGCCGAGGCTGATCTTCCTCAAGGATACCGACGGCGACGACAAGGCCGACCAGGTCACCCATCTCTACGACGGTTGGGCCAGCGACGACACGCACCACACCATGGGTGCCTTCGAATGGTCGCCCACCGGTCGCCTTCACGGCCTGGAAGGCGTGGCGATGTCCACCACCCTGGAGACGCCCTACGGTGCGTTCCGCAATTCCAACACTCCCGGTGCCTATGTCGTCGATCCGCGCACGCTGGAAGTCCGGCACTTCATCACGCCCGGCTACGGCAATCCGTGGTGTTACGTCTATAACTTCTGGGGGCAGGGAATCTGCGGCGACGGCACGACCGCCCAGATGCACTGGGATTCACCCCTCAGCGGTGCCCAGAAGGGACAGCGCAAGGGCCTGAACGCCGTCTTCAACAACGAAGGCATGCGGCCCGCCCTCGGGTCGGAGTTCCTCTACTCGCGCCATCTTCCGGACGAGGTCCAGGGTCAGTTCGTCTACGGATGCGTCATCAACATGAACGGCATCCCCCGCTTCGAGATCCGCGATGATGGCGCCGGCTATACCGGCAAGCGCCAGCCCAACCTCCTCAATTCCAGTGACCGCAATTTCCGTCCCGGGGAGACCCAGATCGGACCCGACGGCGCCATCTGGTTCCTCGACTGGCACAACCCGCTCATCGGGCACATGCAATATTCCCAGCGCGATCCGAATCGCGACAAGGTACACGGCCGGCTCTACCGGCTCTACGCCAAGGATCGGCCGCTCCTCCAGCCGGTGCTCCAGGCCGGCAAATCGGTCAATGAACTGCTCGACCAGTTGAAGGAGTACGAACCCCGCACGCGTTATCGCGCCCGGCGCGAGTTGCGCGACCGTCCCGTGACCGAAGTGTTGCCCGCGGTGAATCGCTGGGTGGCTTCCCTCAACGCTGGCGACAAGTGGTACGACCTCCACCTGCTCGAAGCCCTCTATGTCCAGGCCGGTCACCGTGCCGTCGATCGCTCCCATCTTGAACGTGTCCTCAAGGCTTCCACCCGTGATGCTCGCGCCATGGCCGTTCATGTCCTCTCCGAGGAATGGAACCGGCTCGGCCAGCCGATGGACCTCCTCCGCACCGCTGCTGCCGATTCCGATGGCCGCGTCCGCCTGGAGGCCGCCCGCGCCCTGAGTTTCGTCGATTCAACCGCTGCCGCCGAACTCGCGGTGGAGATCACGCGCCAACCGATGGATTACTGGACCGAGTACACGCTCCAGCACACGCTCGCCGCGCTCGAACCCCGTTGGAAGCCCGCGCTGGAGAAGGGTGAGTTTGCCAAGGAAAACCAGGCCGGACGCGAGTTCGCCGAAGCCTTCGCGAAGGGCAACCCGGCCATGAGCGTGGTTCGGGGACAACTCGGCAAGCTCGTGGCCAACGACGGTCTTTCCGATGCCGATCGCAATAAGTTGATCGGATCGCTTTCCAAGGTGAAGGGACGTCCGCGCGAGGGACGTCTCGTGTTCGAGCGCGTGTGCACGTCCTGTCACAAGGTTCAGAACTTCGGCATCAACTACGGCCCTGAGCTCACCGAGGTCTCCAAGCGTCTCAACCGCGAGAAGCTGATCGAGTCCATCCTCTATCCCAACCTTGAGGTCGCTCCTGAGTGGCTGACCACCAACATCACCACCAAGGACGGACAGGAACTGACCGGAGTCGTCGGGGCGGAGGATGACCAGGTCGTCACCCTCAAGCTCGGCGGGGATCAGGTCCAGAAGGTGGCCAAGTCCAACATCGCCCAGCGCGAGACCCTCAAGGTGTCCAACATGCCGGAAGGTCTCGCCGCCGGTCTCGCCGCCCAGGAGTTCATCGACCTGATCGAGTTCCTGGCCTCGCTGAAGTGAGGCGATGGCTGCGGACCTTGAAACCCAAGTGGTTTTACCGCAGATGGCGCAGATGAACGCAGATGGAGCGGTACTTGAGGGCGGCCCAAGCGGCAACGTCGCGTCCCCCTCCGGGGGGCGCATGTTGACACTGCCCCCAACGCAGGACGAGATGCGCCCGTGCGGAGGAATTGGCGAGAAAACGCTTCATCATCTGCGCCATCTGCGCCATCTGCGCCATCTGCGGATGAACAGCCGCGGTTTCCAGGTTCATGGCACGGCCCGGGCCTTCTCGCGTTCGTTCCCTATCGGCCCGCCTGCATCCGGGCCTGAACCGCCTTCACGATTTCCGGCCACAACCCCAGGGCGACGATTCCGACCCAGACCAGGGCTAGGATCACCGCCCAGGCGATGACCGCCCGGAAGTAGTTCTTCCGCGTCTCGTTGTCCCCGCTGAATGCCCAGTAGACGACCATGATCACCCCGATGCACGGCAGCGTCGTGACGAACAGGGCGAACATCCAGAACCCGACGGAGGCGACGGTGGAGCTTTTGGGATTGGCCATGGGATAGGGGATTCGATCGTTTCGGCCCGACTTCTGGGTGAGCCGGGTGGTTGGGATCAAGCCCGGTTTGCGAGTTCGGCGTCTGCTCGCCACTTTCCTGCATGGCAACCCAGACGCCGTTACGGCCCACGCTTTGGCGAACCTGTCGCATCCTCGCCAATCGAACCCGGCTCCGCGCGTTGGCCCTGCTTCTGCGGCACTCACCGTTGACGGTGAGCGAGGTCGCCCGACGGCTCCGGACCTCCCTGGCCTTCGCCAGTCAGTCCCTCCGAGCGTTGGAATCAAGAGGTATGCTCAAGGTGAAGCGCCGCGGGCGCTCGGTGGAGTACTGGCCGGCAGTTGAGCCCAAGGGATTCGCCCGCGACCTCCTTCCTGCCTTCCGAAAGGAACTCACCGAGGACGAACGCTCGGTCCGGGATGCCTTCAGAATCCTCACCGCCTTTACCCATCCCAGACGGATCCTCCTCTATCAGGCCGTTCCTTCCGCCGGCATCCGATTTGAGGAACTCGCCCGCAGGGTCCCCTTCGACCGACAGTCCCTCCGGCGTCACCTGCGCAAACTTCTCGCCCGACAGCTGCTGATCCAGACCGCCGAAGGCCGCATCCTCACCGCCTGCCCTCCCGCGGCGCTTTCCGTGGCATTGGCGCGGGCCGTTGCCGCGGATGCGCCCGCTCCGGGTCCGATTGAATCAGACTGATGGAAGTGATCGAGGTGGCACCCGAAGCGGGTCGGCACCGATCCCAGAACTCCGGACACGCTTCTCCGGGACGATCACACTTTGCAAAGTGTGATCGTCCCGGCTTTGGATTCGAGCAGTTCGGTGGTCGGTCGGCGGTTGTCGTGTCGGGTGCTCCGCATCGCTCGAGGGATCGCTCCCGTCGGCAATCGTGGGCTTGGGCTCAGGACCGATCTCATCGAAACCGGGCGGGCCAAGTGGCGCAGGGAGCGTCGCACTGGGTGGAGCAAGGGACGACGCGTGGCTTGAAGGCCCGTGAGACGGAAGTGGGCAAGGGGAACGGGTCCGCGGCGGCGTCCATGCGATCACACTTTGCAAAGTGTGATCCGGCTTCCGGTTGGGTAGGTCGGGGGATGCCGTGGCCGGTCGGCCGGTGTTCCGGCACGTGTACCGCACCGAGCTGAGGATCGATTCTGATGGTTGCCCAAGGCCCAAGCGCCGCCCCAACGGCAACGGTACCTGAGGGGCGAAGCGGTGCATGGAGCAGCACGAACGACGACGTGAAGGGACGTCGGGGAGGGTGGGGCGGGTACGGTGGAAGGGCGGGCGAGGCCGCCCTCATGCGATCACACTTTGCAAAGTGTGATCCGGCCTCCGGTTGGGTAGGTCGGGGGATGGATCGACGCGGTCGGTGAGCCTGCGGGGCCGCGCCAACCGGGGACTCGCTGGACGATCCGAGCCGCCGGCCGGCCCCCCCCATTCCTTCTGGGCGCAGCTCACGACGCAGCTCACGACGCGCGGCCTGAAATCTGGAGCCTTCCCGGGAGAGTTCCGGGGGGCGCGGCTGTCCCCGACCGCTCAGGCGTGCGGGCCGAACGAGGCCAGGAAAGGCACCCGCCAATCCACGGATCCACCTTTGCTCGAACGGATCTGGATCGTGGATGCTTGGCGTCGTGGATGCCCATCCCGTTCCCAAGAGGGGCAGTGTCAACAGACCCCCAATCTTCGTCTCCCCGGGTCGGGGTGCTTGTCTGCCGGGTGGAGGCCGGGGTAGGGTCGGAAAAATCAGCGGATGATCACCCACCAAGGCGCATGAACTCTTCTCCTCGTTTCAAACTGTTCCTGATGATGGTCCTCGAATTCTTCATCTGGGGCGCGTGGCTCCCGTTGATCTTCGGTTACCTGCCGAGCCTCGGTTTCACCGACATCCAACAATCGTTGATCCTCAACGCATTTCCGGTGGCCTCCATCATCGGAATGTTCTTCAGCAACGAGTTCGCCGACCGGAAGTTCGCGGCGGAAAAGTTCCTGGCCTTCTCCCACCTGATCGGTGGTCTCGCGATCCTCGGTTGCGGGTTCACCCGGGATTTCACCCCCTTCTTCGTCCTGATGCTCGTGCACTGCCTGCTGTATGTGCCGACCATCTCGATCACCAACTCGATCGCCTTCGCCAACATGAAGGATCCGGCCCGCGAATTCGGGATCATCCGGATGGGTGGGACGATCGGGTGGATCCTGGCGGCCTGGCCGTTCGTGTTCATCTTCGTGAACTGGGAAGCGGTCCGGGCGGCAAATCCGGTCGGAATGGTGGATTGGCTGGGCAAGGCGCTGGCGAATCCCCTGACCGGTGAAGCGGCCAAGGCGGCGACCAAGTGGACCTTCATCGTGGCGGGACTGGCGTCGCTGGTGCTGGCGGTGTTCAGCTTCACGCTCCCCCACACGCCGCCCAAGAAGGCGAGCGTGGCGGCCGACAGCAGCACGGCCTGGTTGCAGGCCATGCGGCTCCTGAAGCATCCCTTCGTGCTGGTGCTCTGGCTGGTGACCTTCGTCGATTCCTTTGTCCACAATTGTTACTTCAACTGGACGGGCGTCTTCCTCGGTACACCCAAGGAGGCCGGTGGCGTGGGAATCGCCGCGAACTGGATCACCCCGATCATGAGCATCGGACAGGTCGCGGAAATCCTGACCATGTTCGTGCTGGGCGCGACCCTCAAGAAGCTGGGTTGGCGCACGACCATGATCGTCGGCATCCTCGGGCATACCGCGCGGTTTGCGGTGTATTCCTTCGTTCCGGACAGTGCCGCGTTGATCATCCTCATCCAGGTGCTGCACGGCATCTGTTACGCGTTCTTCTTCGCGACGGTGTACATCTTCGTGGATGCGTATTTCCCGAAGGACATCCGTTCGAGTGCGCAGGGCCTCTTCAACCTCCAGATCCTGGGCGTGGGCGCGCTGGTGGCGAATTCGATCTGTCCGTACCTGATCCAGAAGGTCTACACCGTGAACAAGCTGACCGACTTCAAGGGTCTGTTCCTGGTGCCCCTGGCCATCTCGGCGGTGGCGGCCGTCGCCTTGGCGATCTTCTTCCATCCGCCCAAGCAGGTGGAGGCTTCCGTCGATGGCGGATCGGCCCCGGCGCATTGATCCGAGCCTCACCCTGAAACTGATCCCGAAGTGTTGACTGCCATGAATCGTCGCCAGTTCCTCCAATCGGCCGTCGCGGCTTCCGCCGCGGTGGCAGTGCCTTCGTTGATGACGGGTTGCGCTTCCGGCCGTGGTGGGGTGAACACCCCGCCGCGCGGCCAGAAGTACGGGATCTCGCTCGCCGAATGGTCCCTGCACAAGACGCTGTTCGCGAAGAAGCTCGATCACCTGGATTTCCCGGTGACGGCCCGTCGCGACTACGGCATCGAAGGCATCGAACTGGTGAACCAGTTCTTCAAGGACAAGGCGGGCGACACGGCCTACCTCACCGAGTTCCAGCGACGTGCCCGTGGCGAGGGCGTGAAGTGCCTGTTGATCATGATCGATGGCGAGGGTGCGCTGGGAGATCCCGATGCCGCCAAGCGCCGTCAGGCAGTGGTCAACCATCACAAATGGGCGCAGGCCGCGAAGCATCTTGGCTGTCACAGCATCCGGGTGAACGCCGAGACCCATGGGGTGGGCAGTTGGGATGAACAGATGAAACGGGCGGCCGAAGGGTTGTCCGAGCTTTCCGCCTACTGCGGCACCCTTGGGCTGAACTGCATCGTCGAGAACCACGGTCACCTGTCCTCCAACGGCCAGTGGTTGTCGGGGGTGATGAAGACCGTCAATCGGCCGAATTGCGGTACGCTCCCTGACTTCGGGAACTTCCGGATCGATGACAAGACCACTTACGATCGGTACCTCGGGGTCGAGGAACTCATGCCCTACGCCAAGGCGGTGAGCGCGAAGTCCTACGACTTCGATGCCCAGGGGAACTGCATCGAGACCGACTATGACCGGATGATGGACATCGTTCTGGCGGCCGGATACCGCGGGTATGTCGGGATCGAATACGAAGGCGACAAGCTTTCTGAACCCGAGGGGATCAAGGCGACGAAGCGGCTGCTCGAACGGATCCGCGGGGTTTGAGGAGCCCTGCCGCATTTTTGATGCGGACACCTCCATTGCCATCGTCCGGCCCATGACCCACGACCGTTTCCAGGTGGCCTTTGACGAATTGCTCGCCTCCCAGCAGGCGATCGAGCGGCAGATCGAGCGGACGCAACGCCAGTCAGAAGACACAGAACGAAAGTTGGGACGGTTGGAGGGTCTCTTTCACAACCAATGGGGTCGCTTGGTGGAAGCCTTGGTCGAGCCCGGCGCAGTGGAGCTTTTCCGAGCCCGCGGACTGGATGTCGGGATGAGTGCGCGACGGATCAAGAGTTCCCGGGCTGGCCGCAATCTTGAGTACGACGTCGTGCTGTTCAACGGCACGGAAATCGTCGTGATCGAAGTGAAGATGACGTTCCGAGTGGCGGACGTGCGCGAGTTTTTGGAGGAGGAATTGCCCTACTTCCGCGAGGCTTGCCCGCACTTCGGCCCCGTCCGGGTTTTCGGCGCCGTTGCAGCTCTGGAGTATGCCGAGCAATCGGATCGTTTCGCCGAACGGCAAGGGCTCTTCGTGGTCCGTGCCCAGGGAGTCCGGTTGGACATCGTCAATCCCCCCGACTTTCGTCCGCGCGAGTTCTGCGTTTAGCGGTGTCCAACCCTCCCGTGCTTCCCGACTTCACCGCGGCGGAATGGGGGCTCGCCCTGGTGGCGGCGCTGGGGATTGGCGTCTCGAAGAGCGGACTGCCGGGGGTGAGCCTGTTGCATGTGGTATTGTTCGCGCAGTTGTTTCCCGGGCTGCGTTCCACCGGCGTCGTGCTGCCCATGCTGATCGTGGGTGATCTGGGAGCGGTGCTCCTTTTCCGGCGTCATGCCCAGTGGATTTACGTTCTCCGCACGTTGCCGCCTGCCCTGATCGGGGTGGCGATCGGGTGGGGCTGCATGCGGGCCTGGCCGGGATTGAAATGGAACCCGGTGATCGGCGGGATCGTGGCGATGCTGGCCTTGCTTCAATTGGTGCGGAACTGGCGTCCGACCCTGCTGACGAACGTTCCGCACACGCCAGGTTTCGCCTGGGCGATGGGACTGTTGGCGGGGGTGACGACGATGGTGGCCAACGCGGCCGGGCCGGTGATGGCGCTGTATCTCCTGGCGGTGGCGCTGCCGAAGGAAGCGTTCGTGGGAACGGCGGCGTGGTTCTTCCTGCTGATCAACGTGCTGAAGGTCCCGTTCAGCGTGCAGTTGGGATTCGTCCGGCCCGAAACCCTCGCCTTCAACGCCCTGCTGGTGCCGGTCATCATCGCGGGACTGTTCGTCGGGCGGATTGTGGTCGCGCGCGTTCCGCAGAAGGCGTTCGATACCCTGATCCTGGCGTTTGCCGTGGTGGCTTCGATCAAGCTGATCCTGTTTTGAAGGGGTGCATCATGAGTTCGTGGTCACGATGGTAGGCCCGCTGCCCTCAGCGGGCGTTTCCTTACCGCCGCCTGAGGGCAGGCGGCCTACATCCATGACAAGCTGGAGATGTGCCCTGCTCTGAGTCAGGCGCAGGCGGGGGTTTGCTGTGTGGGTCAATTCTCGGTAGCCTGACCCCATGGCGTCCGGAATTCGCAAGATGGCTGCACCGGTCCTGAGCGAAGCCGCGACCTGGCGGGCGATCGGGGCCAGTTGGCGACAACTGTTTGGTGATTTCCAGAAGCTGGGGGTCAGCTTCGAATGGCATGAGTTCACCCCGCGCGAAAATTTCGATTGGTCGCGCAGCTTCCATCCCGAGAGCGTCGAGATGTGCCTGAACCTCTCGGGAACCGGTGAGGTCGGGCCGGCTGGCAAGGCGGTGCGGTTCACGCCCGGGATGGCGGGATTCTATCGGCAGGGAAAGACCCCGCTGCGCGCAGTCCGGTTTGCCGGGGAGGCCCACCAGTTCATCACGGTGGAACTCTCTCCGGCGTTCCTTGCGCGCCATCTGGCTCCGGACACGGCGGACCTCCACCCGTTGATCGCCTCGGCGCTGACGGGCAGTGACGGCGTGAGCGGGGTGGCACCGGTGACGGCATTGAACGCGCGGTTGAAGGAACTGATGGCCAGCCTCCAGCAACCGCCGGTGCTGGCCAGCGCCCAGACCCTCTGGTTCCAGGCCAAGGCCATCGAGTTGATGGGGGAGTTCTTCTTTCAGCCGTCGTCCACCGATGAACTGTTCTGTCACCGACAGCAACGCGTCGCCCGCGATCGGGTGGAGGCCGTACTGGCCATCCTGCGGCGGCATCTGGCCCAGACTCCTCCCCTCGAGCAGATCGCCCGCGAGGTGGGTTGCAGCCCGTTCTACCTCAGCCGCACCTTTTCCAAGGAGACGGGCCAGACCATCCCGCAGTATGTGCGGCAATTGCGGATGGAGAAGGCAGCCGGCCTGTTGAAGACCGGGCGTTACAACGTCACCGAGGTGGCCCTCGAGGTCGGATACAACTCCCTCAGCCACTTCAGCCAGACCTTCCATCAGACCTTCGGTTGCTGTCCGGGCCTGTATCCCATGGGACTGCCGGGGCAGGGAGGGAAGTAGGGACGGGCCCAATTGCGGACTGGGAACCCTTCGGCCGGTCTGGCTACGGTCGCGGCATGCAGACGGATCTGGGAGGGAAAGTCGTCGTCATTTCGGGCGCGGCACGGGGGATCGGTGCGGCCACGGCGCGGGCGTTTGGACGGGAGGGTTCCTGGGTGGTGATCGTCGATCGCGATGTGCAGGCCGGGAAGATGCTCGAGCGGACGTTGGCCAAGGCCCTGTTCATCGAGGCCGACCTCACTTCCGAGGCTGCCTGCGCCAACGTCATCCAGACCGTGCTGCGACAGTTCAAGGCGGTGGATGTCTTGGTGAACAATGCCGGGGCGAACGACGGTTTGACCTTGGACGCGACCCCGACGGCGTTCCTCGAGTCCGTGCGCAAGAACCTGATGCACGTCTACGCGCTGACCCATTTCGCCCGGGAAGCGTTGTCGAACGCCAAGGGCGCAGTGGTGAACATCAGTTCCAAGGTGGCCGAGACCGGGCAGGGGGGTACCTCCGCCTATGCCGCCGCCAAGGGCGCGATCAACGCCCTGACCCGCGAATGGGCGGTCGCCTTTGCTCCCAAAGGCGTGCGGGTCAACTGCGTCGTGCCGGCCGAATGCGACACCGACCAGTACCAGCGCTGGTTTGCCGCCCAGAAGGATCCGGCCGCCACGCGCGCCGGGATTGAGCGTCTGGTGCCTTTCGGACATCGCCTGACGCGCCCGGAGGAAGTCGCGGATACGGTGGTCTTCCTCTCCTCCATGCGCGCCTCCCACATCACGGGCGAGTTCATCCACGTCGACGGGGGCTACACGCATCTGGACCGGGCCTCGACGGGCCCG
>CAMCFL010000062.1 GCA_945873715.1 Akkermansia muciniphila | reverse complement strand
AGTCCATGGACTGTCTCACCAACGGTGGGAGAACGGTGCACACGAATGGCGCGGGGTCAACCTGTGGGTCCGTGCGAGTCCGGAGGGACGAGTTCCACGAGTCCGTGGAGATGCCCACGAATCACACCAAGCACACGAAACGGAAGGGGGATTTGCGGTGGGCTGGTGTGCTTCGTGTGATTCGTGGGCAATCCACTTCCAACGCCCGCCCAGAGTGAGCCTCGTGACCTCGTCTCCTACGGGGACAGGATGGGCCTTAGCGTCGCCCAGACGAGTGCGGGGGGCAGGGTCTGGTAGCAGGCGGGCTGCACCGGGGAAGGACCGTTGAAACTGCACGTGCGCCGCAGGCAGGGAGCGCAGTCGAACCGTGCCTGCAAGGCGATCTGATTCCGACCGAGGGTGCCCGTCAGACCCGGTTCGGTCGCGCCGTACAGCGTGACCGCCGGCACGCCCAGGGCGGCTGCCACGTGGGCAAGACCGGTGTCCACGGCCACCACGCCGCGGGCGGTGGCCAATACCCCGGCCAGTTCCGCGAGGGACATCCGCGGCAGGACCCGGGCCTGCGGACACGCCGTGGCGATGCGTTCCGCCCGGGCCTTCTCCGCGGGGTTGCCCCAGGGCAATCGAATCCCGTAGCCGTCGGCGGCGGCGAGACCGGCGAGGGCGGTCCAGGATTCCTCCGGCCAATGTTTGGTGGCCCAGGTAGTGCCGTGGAAGAAGACGAGGGAAGGCTCGGTGGCTGGCCCGGTCAGGAACCGGCTCCGATCGATGCCGTAGTCGGGCGGAGTCCCGGGGCATTCATACCCGAGGCCGGCAGCGAAGAGTTGGCGCACCCGGGTGATGGCATGTTGCCCCTTCGCGATCGGGTGTCGGTGGTGCGCGGCGAGCGAGGAAAGCGGCTCACGGGCGGAACTCCAGGACAAGGCGTGTCGCGGGCCTCGGGCGGACCACGAAATCCAGGCGCTCTTGAGCAACCCCTGTGCATCGATCACGGCGTCGTATTCCCGGGCGCGAAGGCGTTGATTGAACTCGCTGCGCTGGGTTCGTTCAGCGGACTTCCACCATCCGCGCCGCCAGCGTCGCAGGGCGACCGGCAGGATCTGGCGCACGGCCGGATGCCACGCCGGGATCTCGGCAATGCCCTCCTCGACGACCCAGTCGAAAGTGATGCCCGGCAGCGCCGCCGCCGCGTCGGTCAACGCGGGCAGGGTGTGGACGACGTCGCCCAGGGACGAGGTCTTGATGATGAGGACGTGTTTCACCCCAAAAACGGAGTTCTATCCGCAGATGGCGCAGATGGCGCAGATAAAAGAGCGATTTTCATCCAAACCGTGCGCATCCCCAGGGTGAGACTGCCGCTTCGTCTTGGAAGCTTCCAGGTGCCTCCCCCTGTGCGGATCATGCGGGTTGGGACGCGGTGGAGGCCAGATCCCAGATCGGAGTTCCCAGATGCCGGATGCCAGTTCGCAGTTCCCAGTTGCCGGTTCCCAGAGGACAAGGTGCCTTTTCATCGGGGAGGGATGAGTTCCACGAGTCCGCCCATGCCAGCCGGCGGAGTTTCGGACTCGCAGAGCTCGTACAGACGTTGCGCGAGGAAACGCACCGACGGGAGGGTCCTTGGCCAGGTGCGGAGCACCGAAGGAATGTAGCCCACAGCGGCAGCTGTGGGTGAAGGGATGCCCTCAAGAAGCAGGAGCCCCGGAGGGGCGAGGGATGCCGTCGTCCTTCGCCCCTCCGGGGCTCCCGAGGCTCTGTGCCGGATGACCCACAGCTCCCGCTGTGGGCTACTCTCCCACGCCGCTCCGCGGCTACGAACTCTGGAAGCGGATCTTAACTCTCGAGGGGAGTGTCGAGATTTGTCCCAGAGGAGTACGAATGCTGGAGCAGGTTACGGACTCGCGGAGCTCGTCCGGATGGCGGTTCCGGTCACTGGGAACTGGCAACTGGCAACTCTCCTACTGCCTCATCAGCCGCCGGGCGATCCATCCGACCGGGCCTTGCGGTCCGGTGCGACTGCCGGTGATCCAGCCTTGGGGGTTGATGGCCACGGCGTCTGCTGGGGGTTCTCCCGCCGTGCTGCCCCAGACGAAGGCTGGGTCGTGGAGGGGCTGGAGGGTTCGGGTCGTTGCCGAGGAGAGATAGGGGACCTCTGGGCGTCCGCCCTTGCCGGCCACCGCCAACACGTCGCCGTTCGATGCGAAGCCCAGCGCACGCGACTCGGGAAGACCGTCGGGCCGGCCGAGTTCAATCACGTTCGCCAAGCCCTTGGTGGGCGAACCGGGCCAGAGACAGGCGCGACGTCCGGTCGCCGAACCGCACCATCCGACGGCACTGCCCAAGGCATCGATCGCTTCGACCCCGGATTCATCGCTGCCGGACGGTAGTGGGAGCAGATCGGATTCGGACAGGGCGTGGACCGTGGTGGAGCGAAAGGCGCGGCGGCGTCCGTTGCGAAATCCTTCTCCAACAACCTTCCCCGCCGCGTTGACGGACTTGAGTTCGAGACGTTCCCAACCGGAGCCACGGGCGGCCATGGGCGGGGTCGACGAGCGGCCAAGGACCGCTTCCCGGTCACGACCATTCAATCGCCAGCCGACCCACCAGGCTCCGTCCGGACTCGCGCCGGTGATCGATCCATCGCCAGCGAAGTTGATTCCGGCACCCGCGGGCTTCGGGGAGCTGATCGGTCCGGTCTCCCCACCGACCCAGGGCCAGCCGTCCGGCCCCGGGCCGGCGATGACGCGGGGGCGGATGGAAGTCCAGGCGGCGGGAATCTCCGGGAGCAATTCGGGGTCTTCCTTCGACAGATCCCAGCGCCACCAGGCGGGACGTTCGCTACCGTCGCGGGCGATCAGCGATCCGCCGACGATGACCTGAGTGAGATTGCCGACCCGGGCGACCGGACCGATGGCGGTGGGCCGGGCGGTCTCCCCGGCGGGCGCGGGGAGATCCTTGCGGGTCCACTCGGGGCCGTCGTACACGGCGACCGTGGCGGAGGTATCGGCGGCCAGCCCGTAGGAGCGTCTTACGCCCGGCAGCAGACGCACGGTCATCCATTCCTGCTCCAGCAGGTCATCGAGCGTGGGGACGACGTCCACTTCCGCGACGGCGGCATCCTTGGGAAAGGTGAGGCGGGCGACACCCCCCTGACGGGCTGAGCTGTCGCGCAGGGTGACGCCGCCGATGGGTTCCAGAAGGTAGTCCTCCCCGATCCGTGCCGAGCGCGCCTCGCCACCCACGCGGAAGTAGATCTCCTGCTCGGGCAGCGCCCCGTCGCGGTCGGGGGTACGAAGGAACTTCAAGCGTCCCGGCTGCCCGGACTTCTCGTCGGCCACATCAGGAAAGGCGGTGACGCCGACGTGTATCCCGATGGCGTGATCGGCGACGGCGAAAGCCACGCGATACTCGTTGAAGCGGCCCTCGGCGGCCGTGCGGGCCTCGGGATCGTGGAAGGCGCGGAACTGCCAACGGACCGGGCCGGTGGGATCGATCGGCAGGCGGAAGACGGCGATTCCACGGCGATCGGTTTCCGCGGTGAGAAGGCGGGGCGTGGGACCGGTCACTTCCAGCCAGACATTCGATCCGACGAGCGGACGGGTCTCACCGCGGCCGGGCAGGGGTTGCACGACCAGTCGGACGGGTACGCGCAGTTCATCGGGGGCTTCGCGGACGGGTTCGCCGAGCGAGATCTCGATGCCGCCGACGAGGGTGGGTTCACTGACGTAGGGAAGACGCTGGCGTCGGGTGCCGTTGGCGGTCGCGACAGTCCATTCGTAGCGCTGCTGACGACGTCCCCAGACCGGCAGCACCCGTTCGATCCGCCCGATCGGTTGGAAGGTCGCGGCCGCACGCGCGGCCTGCCTCCGGTGCTTGAACAGCTCGGGTGCTGAATTGCGGGTCAGCTTCGCCATGCGCTTGAGCGGGACTTCCTCCAGTTCCGTGAAATCGAGGGGGACGCCGGAAATGACGTTGCCGCTCCCGTCGAAATCGGTGGCGTCGGCGAAGGTCGTGCTCCACGGCATGTCGGCCTGGGTGAGCTTGCGGGCGAGTTGGAACTCGGCTGGAAGGGACTCGGCACCGTGGGGGCCGGGCGTGCGGGTGGTGAACCAGTTGCCGGAGAACCGGACGTCCGACGGGGCCCCGACGAATAACCCCACGAGTTCATTGGTCTGCCCGCGGCCGAGGACGAATCCCGGCTGCGAGGTGACTTGAGGTCCGTTCCATTCCATCCGGGAATAGACGGGATACTCCCGCCGCTGTCCGAAGCGCACGGTGTTCCCGGAGACCTGATAGCGCTGCATCATGCCCGTGAATGCGGCGTTCACATTTCCCTGGATCCAGATGTCGAGGAACAGCGAGTTGGTGTAATCGAGGTCGGTGAGCCGGCCGCAGTCGGTGTTGAATCCCATGCTGGCGTTGATCACCAGGTTGTCGGTGAACGTCACCCGTCCGCCGTCCACTTCCCCCGGACTGCACCCGGCCGAGCCGAGCGCAATCACGCCCGCTCCCGTCGGCGTGCCCCGGATCTGGTTGCGTCGGATGAGGAACAGGCGTCGGCCCTCCTCGGTTCCCGCCCAGGTCGGCGTTCGGCCCGGGATGTTGCCGGCCCCGGCCATGATCATCGTGCCGTAGCCGTTGTACTCGACGTGGAATCCGTGCACCTCGCAATCCTCCACCACCCACGGACGAGGATCGCCGCCTTCGGGTTCCTGTCCGACATCGACCGTGCCCAACGCCAGCGGGAAGGCTTCCACACCGGCGGAATTGTCGAAGCGCGTCTGGGGAACGATCCCGATGGAACCGTGATTGCGGATGATGACCCGTCGGACGCGTCCGGTGCGGGCGGTGATCGAAAGGGGTTGGTTCTTGTAGCTGCTGGTCAGGATGGGGTGGGTGGCCCGACGCATCTTGTCGTCCCAGTTGCCGTCGAAGGTGAGGTTCTCGATCTCGACCCGGCGCAGTTCCTGGAAGCGGATCATGCGATCCTGAATGCCCGGGATGAATGGCTTGTCGTTGCGGATCACCACGTCTTCCGGGCGGGCACCTTCGCCCACCATCCGGACGAAGTACTCGGCGGCCTTTCCACCGCCACCGACGAACAGGAAGGTGGTCAGGGAATAAGTCCCTGGGGCGAAGCGGAGTTCCACGACCGGGTCGAAACCGTCGGCGAAGATCCCGTAGTTGAGATCGTCGCCATCGAAGGCGCGGGCGTTGGCGGCGTCGCGTCCGCTGCCGTCACCGCGTTTCGCCGGTGCGAGATGATAACGTCGCGCCGCCTCGGCGACGGGGGCGAACATCAACGCCAGCAGAAGACCGAGCCAGGCGGTTTGAACAACGACGAAGCAACGGCAGCCACGACCGGTCCGGTTCATTCCGCTACGTGGTGTCCGTTGCGCCGTGGCTGTAAACCCTGCTTCCGGCGACGGTCGGTTTGAACAACGACGAAGCAACGGCAGCCACGACCGGTCCGGTTCATTCCGCTACGTGGTGTTCGTGGCGGCGTGGTTGTGAACCCTGCTTTCTGCCAGAGCACATGCGTGGATTTCACGCCGGAGGCGTACCAGCCATTAGCTCGGGGTGCGCTTCGCGACCCCGGGCTCATTGCTGCCATCCCTCCGGGATGAAAACGCCCGCTGAGGGCAGCGGGCCTACAAACGGTGCCGGGTTCACGGACTCGCGGAGCTCGTCTCTCCGACGGTTTGCGTGGCGGTTCAGGTGCTCTTCGCTTTCCCGAACACCCATCCGCGCGCGGCGGCGAGCAGCAACCCGCAGAGGATCACGAACGGGATCAGCGACAGCAGATCCGAGCGCTGTCCTTCGAAGAACGGGTTTTTGCGGGTGGACCAATCGGAGATGGCGAGCGACACCGCTCCGAATCGGGCTTCCATCAGGGAAATGAAGATGCCGGCGATGCTGCCGCCGGCGATGTAACCCGAGGCCATGAGGACGCCGGGGCTCTTGTCGCCTTCGGCGGTAATTTCTTCCTCGGTCAGGCCCTTGGCACGCAGGCGACGGAGATCGAGGCGATCGACCAACCACCGGATCATTCCGCCGATGAAGATCGGCATGGAGACGGCAATCGGTAGATAGACGCCCACGGCGAAGGCCAGCGAAGGGATGCCGCACAACTCCAGCACGACGGCGATCATCACGCCGATCAGGACCAGTTCCCACGGCAGCTTGCGATCGAGGATTCCCTTGATGATGTAGCTCACCAGGACCGCCTTCGGCGCCTCGAACTTCTGAACTTCACCGCCGCCGGGAAGCTTCTTCACGGTGCCGTTGATCCCGGGATCGACCAGCCACACCGGCTTGCCGGAATCATCGAGGAGAAACTTCCGCGCCATGCCGCCCGCGGCGTCCACCTGATGATAAACCCAGTACTCGCGTCCGCCGGCCTCCTTCTGATGGCCTCCCAGGGACTCGCGCCGGGTGACCTCCGGATTCGGCAGTTGCACCGTCGGTGCCCCGGTCGTTTCCGCCGCCGGGACGTACACCGTGGACGCCTGGTTGAGCGTGAGCAGGACCGGTCCCAGCACCAGAGCCGAGGCAGTGGCACCGATGAGGATGGCGATCTGCTGGAAGCGCGGCGTGCCGCCGACCAGGAACCCGGTCTTCAGATCCTGCGAGGTGGTGCCGCCATTCGATGACGCGATGCAGACGATCGCTCCGACCGAGAGCGCCGTGACGTAGTATTCGCGTCCGGTCCATTTCATGGCGAGGAACGCCAGGCAGGTCAGCAGCAGGGTGGCGATGGTCATGCCCGAGATCGGATTCGAGCTGGAACCGACCTCGCCGGTGAGACGGGAGGAGACCGTGACGAAGAGGAAGCCGAGCAGGACGATCAGGAATGCGCCCAGCAGGTTCATGTGGAGCGGCGTGGCGACGCTGATCAACCCGATCAACGCAACGGCCCCGATGAGGACGAGGCGCATGGGAAGATCCCGTTCGGTGCGCAACTGCGGACCACCGTCCTTGGCCGCGCCGCCGCGCAGATCGGCCAGGCCGTGGCGAAGTCCGCCCCAGATCGTCGGGAGGGATCGGACCAGGCTGATCAATCCACCCGCCGCCACCGCACCGGCACCGATGTAGAGGAGGTACTCGTTGCGGATGCCGCCGGGAGACATGTCCTTCACCATCTTGCCCGCGGCCGGGGCGAGCGGACCGGTCAAGCCGTCGCCGAAGAACCGGATGAGGGGAATCAGGACCAGATAACTCAGGACGCCGCCGCCGGCCATCACGCCGGCGATGCGCGGTCCGATGATGTATCCGACCCCGAGCATCTCGGGGGTGATCTCGGCGGCGAGGGATCCGCCCTTGAGCGGGGCGTCGAAGACGACCCCCGGCGTGTCCTTCCATCCGCGCAGGGCTTTGCAGGCGAAATTGTAGAGCACCCCGATTCCCAACCCGCCGAAGATGGTCGCGGCGTTGATCGATCCGAGGGCACGGGTGTTGCCGTGGTATTGGGAGGCAATCCGATGGGAGTCTTCATCCGCACCGGCCTTGAGCACCTCGGCGCAGGCGGTTCCTTCAGGGTACTTGAGCTTGCCGTGTTGTTCGACGATCAGAGCCCGACGCAGCGGGATCATCATCAGGATGCCGAGCGCACCGCCCAGCACGGCGACCAGGGCGACCCGCGCCAGTTCGAGATCGAATCCCAGGACCAACACCGCCGGCATGGTGACGCCGACGCCGAACGCCAGGGATTCCCCGGCGGATCCGGCGGTCTGCGCGATGTTGTGTTCGAGGATCGAGGCGTCCTGACCGCCCATCTTGGCCCAGATGCGGAACAGCGTGATGGAGATGACCGCCACCGGGATCGAGGCGCTGACGGTGAGCCCGACCTTCAGGGCGAGGTACAGGGAAGAGGCCCCGAACAGGATTCCCAGGAGGGTCCCCACGATCACCGCCCGGAAGGTGAACTCCCTCAACACTGCCTGGGCCGGGATGAAGGGAACGAAGCCGCGCGCGGATTCAGCCATGGACAAGGACGCTATCGGCCTGACTGACAGGACGGAAGCCCTCAGGCGGGGGAGGTGCTCTGGATTGTAGGCCCGCTGCCCTCAGCGGGCGCTTTCCCGTCGTCCCTGACGGGTAGGCGACGAGGTAACGAGGCTCACTTCCATCGGGCGGGGAACGTGCGTGGGGAAGTTGAATGCCCACGAAGCACACCAAACACACGAACCAGAGTCGTTCCCTGTTCGGATTCGTGTGCTTCGTGTGTTTCGTGGGCACCTCCCCCCCAGCGGGAACGTGCGTGGGCCGGGGTGCGGTCGAATGGAAGTCAGAGTCTCCTGACGTCGTCTCCTACGAGGTGCCAAAGGAAGCAGGTGCTTCTCGGGAGTGGCCGGGAACGTGGGTGGGCCGAGGTGCGTCCCCATGGAGTGAGGGTCTCCCCGCCAACCCGTAGGCGACGAGGTAACGAGGCTCACTTCAGTCGGGCGGGGAACGTGGGTGGGCCGGGGTACGTCCGGAGGGAAGTCAGAGTCTCCTGACGTCGTCTCCTACGGGTAGCAGACGAGGCTCGGACCTACCCTTGGGCGAGGAGCAACGCCAGGACCTGGGCGGTCACGATGCGGAGCAGCATGGTCATCGGGTACACCGTGGCGTAGGCCACGTGGGGGGCGTCGGATTTTGCCACGGCTCCGGCAAAGGCGAGGGCAGGGGGATCGGTCATGCTTCCGGCGAGCAGGCCGGAGAGGGTCATGAAGTTGAGCTTCCAGACGAGACGCCCGAAGAGGCCGACGACCAACAGCGGCACGAGCGTGATGATCACGGCGACGCCCACCCAGGCCAGGCCGGTCGGGGTGAGCACGGTGGCGACAAAACGTTCCCCGGCCTT
This sequence comes from Akkermansia muciniphila, assembly GCA_945873715.1. Lineage (GTDB taxonomy): Bacteria > Verrucomicrobiota > Verrucomicrobiia > Limisphaerales > UBA9464 > UBA6176. The sequence goes on along the minus strand of CAMCFL010000062.1, from coordinate 1,757 downwards.
CAGGCCGACGCAGGCGAGGAAGAGGGTGATGCCGAGTTCACGGAAGGCAACGCTGGCAGCGGCAGGCATGTGCCAGACAAGCCCGCCGAAATGGCCCAACCGACTCAGGAGGATGGCCACGATGAGCGGACCACCCGCGAGGCCGAGGCGCACCGGCACCGGCAGGCCGGGCACGGCCACCGGGATCAGACCGGCGATCACGCCCAGGGCGATCCCGACGAAGATGGGAGTGAACTGGGTGTGTTGGAGTGCCTTGGCGGAGTTGCCCACGCGCTCGGCGGCGCGATCCAGTCCACCGGCTTCCCCCACGATGTTGAGGACATCGCCAAACTGCAATCGGAGGCCCGGCACGGCGGTCATCTCCAGGTCGGCGCGGGAAACGCGGCTGACGATGACTCCATGAAGCGGTTCGAGTCCCACTTCGGCCAGGGTGCGGCCCAGGATCTCCTTGTGGGTGACGACCACCCGACGATGCGAAACCATCCCATGCTCGCGCATCAGGTCGACCTCGGTGCGGCGTCCGACGATCCGTTCGAACTGGTCCAGACCGGCGCGGGTGCCCACGGCCAGGAGGATTGCGCCCTTCTCGATCCGGGTGGAGGAGGTGGCGGCGTGCACGGTGTCGTCGGGGTACTGGACGCGGGAAAGCACGACGCGCGTTTCGCGCAGGCCGGGAATGGCGTCCGGTGCGAGACCCGCCAGGTTGGGATTCTCGACCAGGAGGGATCGGCGTTCGAGGGGTTCGATTCCCTTGCGTTGAGAGGCCTCGAAGTCGGTGACTTCGCGCGGGGTGTCGATGCGAAGGATGCGCTGGAGGAAGATGAGGACCGAGATGATGCCAACGATGCCGACCGGGTAGGAGACGGCATAGGCGAGGGCGGGCAGGGCCCGTTGTTCGGCCGTGATGCCGGGCACGGTGGCGAGGGCCTGCTGTGCGGCACCCAGGGAAGGAGTGTTGGTGGTGGCACCGGAGAACAGGCCAAGTCCGGCAAATCCCGCCAGACCAAGCCAGGCCGCGCCGAGGACAAGAAGGGCACCCAGCAGGACCACGGCGGCGGCCAGGGCGTTGAGTCGCAGGCCTTCCTTCCGCATGGAGGCAAAGAAGCCCGGCCCCAGCTGGAGACCGATGGTGAAGACAAACAGGATGAGCCCAAACTCCTTCACGAACTCGCGGATGGGTTCCTCGATGTGGACTCCAAAGTGGCCGGCAGCGATGCCCGCGAAGAGCACACCTGCACTGCCGAGGCTGAGGCCGCGCACGCGGAGTGCGCCGAACATCAGCCCGGCGACGGCAACCAGGGCCAGCGTCAGGACGGCGTAGGCGACGGGTTGCTGCTGGAGAATGGACAGGAGCGAGTTCATCCGTTCGGGGAGGTACGTGGGGGCGGGGCGGAAGTCGCACCACGTAGCCACCATGAGAAGGTCCGACGGGAGAAAACTCCAGCCCGGAAGCGTGGATCACGGATCGGACGGATCAGTCTGATCGGTCTGATCCTTTCGCGCACCTCAGGGGCGGCGGTAGAGGCGGGCGAGGGTCTCGGGCCGCGCACCGAGGGCGTGGCCGGTGAGCACACGGCCCATGCGCCACCAGGTCCGCCACAGGCCGCGTTCGGAGAAGCGGCGGCCGGAGGTGAGGACGACCTCCGGCAGCAGGACGAGCCTTCCCTGGGTCCGCAGGCGCCGGCAGAGTTCGAGGTCTTCCATCAGGGGCCAGTCGGGCATGCCGCCGGCGGCTTCCAGGGCGTTCCTCCGCGCGA
>CAMCFL010000061.1 GCA_945873715.1 Akkermansia muciniphila | reverse complement strand
CGATAACCGACATGGAATCTCGCAAAACCTGATGCCTTCGACGGCCGGCGACGAGGCGATATTTGGTTCAATTCCGGCCCGCCCTTTGCCTTCTGGCCGGTCGCCAAAGGCGAAGTCGCCGCAGGTGATCGGGTGCATCTTGAGTTGGTTGTAACGATGGTAGGAGCGCCGCCCGAGGGCAGGCGGCCTACCTCCCTGACAAACTCAAGAGGTACCCCCGGTGATCCTGGGCGGTCGCGCTGGGCCCAACCCGGACGGGAGGATTCGTAGGGCGGACCGAGCCGACCTCAGCGGGTGGGCGAGTAGTCGGTCGCAGCCAGGAACACGGACTTCACGCCGCCGGGGGCGGTGAGCGATCCGCCGGCGTTCTTCTCGCTGGCGTCGCGGGCGGCCTTCCAGGCGGGATCGGCACCGAAGGAGGCGAAGGACGCCTTGGCGGCAGCCTGGGAGGCGTGGGCCAGGAAGTAGGTCAGGTTCACGTCGGCTTCCGGTTGATCGGGCGTCTTGTGGAAGTACAGCCAGTTGGTCATCCCATGCTTGGCGAACAGTTGGATCGTGTGGTCGCGGAAGCGGGCGTCCAGATTGGGCAGGCGACCCGGAGGCGTCGTGTAGGTGCGGAGTTCGAGCACGCCGCCCTTGGAGATGTTGCCGGTGCGGTGAGCGGGTGAGTAATCGGTGCGGACGAAGAACGGGTTCTCCGCCTTGGTGACGAGGCCGCCGTTGGCTTCCGACGCCTTGTAGGCGACCTGCCAGTCGGGATCGGCACCGAAAGCCTTCCATCGGATTTCACGGGCCTCGCGGCTCGGATAACGGAGGAGGAAAAACAGGCGTTGGTCGGCCGGATCGGTCGGCATGAAATAGCCGACGCTGTCGATGCCATGGCGCTTGAAGAGCCTCAGCGTGTGGTTTCGGAAGCGGTTGTGAAGATCTTCCGCCTTGCCTGGAGCGATGGTGTAGACACGCATCTCGTAGACCGAGGTTCCGACAGCCGCCCGGCTGCCCGTCAGCGGATTCGGCGTGGAGTGATGGGATGCGCAACCACCTGCGGCGAGCGCGCCGGCGGCGATGGACGACGAGACGAGGAATTCCCTGCGATTCATGATGTCCCTGATTGGGTGTCACAGGCCGGTGGATGGTCAAAGGGAAAGATCGGGGAACGTGCTCGACCGGATCCGTCCCGGGAGAATCGGATTGGGCCCAGGCCCGGGATCCCCTATAAAGCGCCCATGCTGTCGGTCGCACTGCTGGGGGAGATGACCAATTCGGTGGCGTCGGGGGTGACCTCCGTGTCGCCGGGATTCCTCGCGCGGTTCGGGGTGATGCTGGTCCCGCTGTTGGCGGTGAGCGGTTCGATGGTGGTGGTGATCCTGGACCGTTACCTCGTCTATCACCGGGAGCGCATCAACGTGGTCGAGTTCCTGGCGGGGGTGCGGAACGTCCTGAAGCGGGACAACGTGGTGGAAGCGCTATCGATCTGTGACGCGACGCCGGGTCCGGTGGCCCGATTGATGAAGGCGGCGATCCTGGCACGGGAAGGTGGACGTGAGCGGGTGGAGGAAGCGATTGACGAGGTGGGCCTGGTGGAGGTGCCGCGTCTGGAGGCCCGGTTGGGAGTGCTGGCCACGATCGGTCAGATCGCGCCTTTGCTGGGATTGCTGGGGACGTTGTTTGGGTTCATCGGGGTCTTCGAGGATCTCCAGTCCAGCGGTGGCTTCGCTGCGCCGGCCCAATTGTTCCGCCATCTCTGGCAGGCCCTGTACTCGGCCTCCGGTGGCATCGGCATCGCGATCATCAGCCAGACCGCCTACAACTTCCTCGTGGGCCGGGTCAACGCCATTGCCCTCGACATGGAGAAGGCCAGTGCCGAGGCCATCCGATTGGTCACCGAAGGCGGGATCACGCGCAAGCCATGAGGTTTCATCGGACCACCCGGATCCTCCAGGGGCAGTGGAACGCCATCCCGTTCCTGTGTGTCCTGTTCCCCCTGGCGTTCTTCCTCGTCTTCAGCTCGGAACTCGTGCTTCCGCCAGGTGTTGCCGTCGAGCTGCCCGCCGTCGCCACGGATCTCCGCCTGGACAATTCCAAGCCCCGGCTCGTCCTCGCCCTCGACGCCCAGGGCCGGGTCTACCTCGACAACCTCTACGTTCCGCCCGCGGAAGTCGTGGCCCGGCTGCGCGAACGCCGGAGTCGTCTCCCCGCAGGTCCGGTGGTGTTGGTCCATGCCGACGTGACCGTCGCTTACCAGGATGTGGTCCGGTTGAGCGATCTCATCCGTCAGGCGGGGCTCGACCGGATCTTCTTCATGGCCCGGACCGCCCCATGAATGCGCTTCCGCCTGCCCCTGCCGCTGGATGGTCGGTGCCGCGGATGGCGCTGCTTGCGGTCCTGCTGACCGCGGTGCAGGTGGTGCTGGTGGTGACGGTCGGTCGCGTTCCCGATCTCTCCCGGCCCATAGCCGCCCGCACGGGCGAGGCCATGTTGGTGCTGGATGCCGCGCAAGTGGAAAACCTGTTCGCCGGCGTGCCGAGGTCGCGACGGGACCTCTTTGGGAGGGATCCCGACGACGCCATCCAGACGGTGGCGCTCCGTTCGCTTCCCAAGCCGGAGTACCGCCTGGCCGAATGGCGGGAGCCGACCCGATGGTTGACCAATCCCTCGACCTTCCCATCGGTCCGGGTGCCCGCGGTGGGGACGGGTGATCGTGAATTGAGCGCCGCGCGACCCTTGGTTCCGGTGTCGCCGGTCCGCGGCCTGGTCTCGACCCAGACGCTGGTGGAAGTCCGGGGACCATCCGCAACCCGGGTCTGGAAGGTCACGCCGTCCCCGGGGCCGTGGACTGGATCGGAATTGCTGGGGTCCACCCGACTCGACGTGGCGATCAATCCACAGGGATGGATCGTGTTGTCGCAAGTGACGGATTCCAGTGGTTCGAAGGCCGCCGATGAACTGGCTTTGCTGGCGGTGCGCAAGGCGCAGTTCCAGCCGCTGCCGGGAGCGGGACGCCGACCGGAGTTTGGTTCCGCCCAACTGGAGTGGGTGACCGTCAATGTCCATTGGGCGACCCAACCCACGCTGAGATGAACGAGCCATGCCTGCCGAACGCCTGATCTTTCTGTACGTGGTCGTCGGACTCGCGGCATTTGCCGGACTCGCCCTGTTCGAGGAGCGACGACGTCGGAGCTTCGAGCCACCGCGGGATCCGGACCAGATCTTCCGTTGCCAGCAGTGTGCCCTGGTGTACACGGACGATCCGGACGTCGAGCGCAGTCGTTGTCCCGCCTGCGGAAAGACCAATCATCCTTTCGAGTTCCGGTAGAGGGCGGATGGGATGAGCACGGGCTGAGGTCTGCTGGACTCTGGCATTCTCCTGACCGGGCATTGGGTCCGGGTCGAGGTGGCGATCAACGAGATCCTCGCGAGCAAGGGCCGCGGGCTCGCCGCGGGGAAGCGGGGTTCGCCCCCCGCTTCCACCGACCCCCGGACCGAGCGTGCGCCGTTCGTGAATCCGGGATCGAGGGACACGGCAGGGCGCATCCGGGCAGAGCATGCCCGCGGTCCCCAAGGTGGGCTGCGCCGGACGCGACTACTTGCCCGCAGGCTTCTTCCTGTCCTTGGGCTTTTTGTCGTCCTTCGGTGCTTCCTCCGCGGCGCATTTGCAGAGCCATTCGGGATGATTGCAGGCAGAGCAGATGGTCGCGTCGTATTCGAAGCGGGCGATGATGGTCCGTGAGGTCTGGGTTTCCTTGAACTGGAAGGCCAGCAGGTAGCTGTTGCCCTTGGGCGCGGGGAAGACGAATTGATCGCCCTTCTTTTCGACGGTGGGTTTCTCGGGTTTGCCGCGATCGCCTCCGGTGACGACGAGCGATTGTCCGGTGATGCCCAGGGGTTTCAGGTCCTTGTCGAGCAGGCGGACGTGGAAATGCCCGTCGGCGAGGGTGACTTCGCCATGCAGGGTTTCGTTCTTGCTGAACTCCACGATGCGTCCGCCGTTGGGGCCGAGTTCGACGCCGCCATGGGCGAGGGCGCGGGTGAAGCCGAGCAGGAGCACGGCAATGAGGCTGAGGAATGAGGTTTTCATATCAATCGATGGATTCGAGGTGGGACCAATGGTTTGGATGATCGTCACGGGCTACCTGCAAGCCAGAGGAAATCTCTCCCTGGTTCGCCAGAGGGTGCATCTTGAGTTTGTGATGCTTGTAGGCCGCCTGCCCTCAGGCGGCGATGTGAAAGCACTCGCTGAGGGCAGCGGGCCTACATCCATGACAACAAGCTCAAGAGGCACCCTTCGCCAGGGCCCGGGCAGCGGCCTTACGGCCGAAAGTATAGAACACGGTGGGCGTGACCCCAAGGCCGAGGAGGGTTGAGGTGACCAGTCCACCGACGATGACGACGGCGACGGGGTGGAGGATTTCCTTGCCCGGCTGATCTGCAGCGAAGACGAGCGGGATGAGTCCGATGCCGGCGCTGAGGGCGGTCATGAGGACGGGGACGAGGCGTTCCTGGGTGCCGCGGATCACCATGGCCCGGGTGAAGCCTTCGCCCTCGTGCTCCATGAGATGGAGATAATGGGAGAGGAGCATGATGCTGTTGCGGGCGGCCACGCCGGCGACGGCGATGAATCCGACGAGGCTGGCGATGCTGATGTTGCCGACGACCAGCCAGGTGAGGGTCAGGCCTCCGACCAATGCCAGGGGGATGTCGAACAGGACCTGGAAGGCGAAGAAGGGGGTGCGGAAGTAGCCGTAGAGCAGGAAGGCGATCAGGACGAGGACCACGGCACTCAGGAGTGCGATCCGTTGCGATGCGGCTTTCTGGGCCTGGAATTCACCCTCGAACACCACGAAGTAACCCTCCGGCAGTGGGACCCGGGCGGTGACTTCGCGCTGCAGTTTCGGCACCAGGGAAGAGACGTCGCGCACCGTCGGTTTGATCGCGAGGGCGAAGCGACGCTGGCTCTTCTCGCGGAAGATCACGTTCGGGCCCCGGGCTTCACGGACGTTGGCAATCATCGAGAGGGGGATCCGTTGGACCACGTTCGCGCTGTCGTGGACCTCGATGGGAAGGGTGGCAATTCGATCCGCGGAATCCCGCCATTCCTGGGGAAGCCGGACCACGAGATCCACCGTCCGCGGGCCGTCGCGCAGTTCGGCGACGGTCCTGCCGCCGAGGAGCGAGGACAGCGTCTGGTTGAGCGCCCCTGGAGTGATGCCATAGGCGGCGGCGCGGTCACGGTCGGCCTCGATCCGCAGTTGGGGCAGCGTCGATTGGGAGTCGAGTTTGCAGTCTTCAAAGCCCGGGATGGATTTGGCCACCGCCTGGATCTGGATGCCCAGCGCGCGGAGTCGGTCGAGGTCGGGTCCAAAGATCTTGATCGCCACCGGAGCGGACACCCCGCTGAGCATGTGTCCGATGCGATCGGCCAGCGGACCGGTGACGACGCTGAAGGTGCCGGGAACATTGCGGACGCGGGTGCGGATGTCTTCGAGGATGTCCGCCCGGCTGCGGCTTTGGCTGCCGGCCTTGGGCTCGCGGAAATCGACGTCGAATTCGGAGGTGGAGACCGGGACGACATGATCGCCGCGCTCGGCGCGACCGAGGCGTCGGCCGACCTTGCGGACCTCGGGGATGGCGAGCAGTTCGAGTTCGATGACATCGGAGATCCGGTTCATCTCGTCGAGGGAGGTGCCGGGGGCGGCGGTGGTCGAGACGAGGGCGGTTTCCTCGCGGAAGGCGGGAAGGAAGTCCTTTCCCATCTGGGGATAAAGCAGGGCGGCACCGGCCACCAGCATGGTGACGATGCCGAGCAGCAGGAACGGTTGATTCAGACCAAGGCGCAGGAGCGTGTGGGTGAGCAGCCATTTCATGCCCCGCACGAGTGGTCCATCGCGGTGGACGTGGCCTTCGCGGGGACGCAGCAGCAGCGAGCAGAGCACGGGAATGGCGGTCAGCGAGACCACGAACGAGGCGACCATGCTCAGGATGGTGGCGATGGCGATGGGCGAGAAGAGGCGTCCCTCCACCCCGCTCAATCCCAGCAGGGGAAGGAAGACGAGGATGATCAGCAACGTGGCGTAGAGGATTGAGTTGCGGACCTCCCCGGACGCGCGGGCGATGACTTCGAGTCGCGGGAGCGGTTGGGGAATGGCGGCGTTCTCGCGCAGGCGTCGGAAGACATTCTCCACATCGACGATGGCGTCATCCACGACCATGCCGATGGCGACGGCGAGACCGCCGAGGGTCATCGAGTTCACCGAGATGCCCAGCCAACCGAAGCTGACCCCCGTGATGGCAAACGACAGGGGCATCGCCATCAGGGTGATGAAGGTGGTGCGGAAGTTCAGGAGGAAGAGGAACAGCACGACGGTCACCATGATGGCCCCGTCGCGGATGGCGTGCTTCAGATTGCCGATGGCGTGCTCGATGAAGTCGCCCTGCCGGAAGAGGACCACGGCTTCGACTCCCGGGGGCAGGGTGGGCTGGACTTCGCGGAGGGCGTCCTCGATCTGCGCCGTCAGGGTCAGCGTGTCGAACCCGGGCGACTTGGTGATGCTCATGATCACGCCCCGGGTGCCATTGACGCTGCCGTCGCCGCGCATGGGTTCGATCCCCCACTCCACCCGGGCCACTTCCGAAATCCGGATTGACCGGTCCCCGACCCGTCGGACCACCGTGCGTCCGATGTCGTCGAGATTCACCGTCATGGCCAGGTTGCGGACCATGACTTCGGTCGAGGTGGAATGGATGAACCCGCCGGTGGTGTTGCCCGCGGCTTCGCGGGCAGCGCGTTCCAGTTCCTCGTAACTGACGCCGTGGGCCTGCATCCGTACCGGGTCCGGTTGCACCTGCACCTGTTTGATGCCGCCGCCCATGTTGAGGACCTCGGCGATGCCGGAGATGCTCTGGAGTCGAGGGCGGACGACCCAGTCGGCGAGGGAACGGACCTCGCGCGGCGGGATCGCCTGGTTGGTGCTGCGGAGCCCGACCAGCAGGATTTCCCCCATCAGGGACGCGACCGGCGTGAGGAACGGTTCGACGCCTTCGGGCAGGGTGCTGCGAACTCCCTGGAGCTGTTGTTGAACGAGCTGCCGGGCGCGATGGAGGTCGGTGCCCCATCCGAACTCGGCATAGACCAGCGACAGGCTGACGTCGGAGTTCGAGCGCAGCCGCGTCAGGCCGGCCAGGCCCAGAAGGGCGCGTTCGATCGGGACGGTGACATTGGTTTCCACCTCTTCCGGCGCGAGGCCTGGGGCTTCGGTGAGGACGATGACGGTCGGTTTGGTGAGGTCAGGGAGGACTTCCACCGGCAGGTTCCGCAGGGTGATGGCCCCGAGTGCCAGAAGGAGCAGGGAGCAGCCCAGGACCACGGCCCGGTGGGCCAGCGACAGGCGGATGAGGCTATTGAGCACGATCGACTCCTCCGTTCCCCGGTCGACGCCGGAACACCGTGATCAACAGGACGGCCAGCAGGACCCCATTCGCGATCAGCGAAAGCAGGGTCAGCGGTGACATCGGGTTCTTCCCCGAGCCCCCGTGGTCGTGGCCTTCGTGCTCGTGGTCGTCGGGAGCGGCGGACTTCGGTCCGGCGACCTTTTCGCTCCCGTCCTCGTTGTGCTCGTGGCCGTGGGCGGCATCGAGGGCTTCCTTGAGCGACACGCTGCCCTTGCCGGCGAACGCCAGCGAATAGGCCCCGGTCGTCACGACCCGGTCGCCGGGCAGCAGGCCCTGGGTGATGTCGGCAAACCGGTCGTTCACGGCATTCACCACCACCGGCACCCGGACGAAGGCGTTTGGGACGGTTTCATCGGCAACGAAGACGAACCGGTCCGCACCTTCGCCCTGGACGGCGGCGCGGGGAACCGCCATGTCGGCGATGCGGGTCTTGATGATGAGATGGAATTCCGCCCGCATGCCGGGGCGCAACCAGGTGCCCTCATTGTTGACGTGGCAGGCGACCTCCAGGGTGCCGGACACCGGGTCTGCCACGGCCCCCAGATGTTCGACCTGGGTTTCCCAGCTCTCTCCCGGCCATCCCGGCGAGGTGATGCGGACCGGCTGACCCGGGCGCAGTCGGTCGGCGAGGTGCTCGGGGACCCGGGCCAGCGCGTACACCGTGGACAGATCCACGATCCCGAGCAGGGCCTTGTCGGGACTGACCGGATCACCGGGCGCGATGGCCAGGTCCACGACCAGCCCGTCCATGGGGGCCACCAGGGTGACCTGGGGGGGCGGTTCGCCGGGTTGCCGGCTTTCAATCACGACCAGGGGTTCCCCGGCGCGGACGGCGTGATCGGGACGGGCCAGAACCTTCAGGGCCCGACCGGGAATGCGGCTGCTAAGGGCGGCACGTTTGCCGGGAAGCACCTCGATCCGGCCGAGTGCGAACAGCGTTTCCTCGAAGGTCTGTTCCTCCGCCTCGACCGTCTGGAGGCGCAGGTTCCGGACCCCGGTCTCGTCCAGGAAGACGGTGTTGGCCAGCCGGGCGGCCTTGGCCGCATCGGCAGGGCGAAGTTGATCCGCCCCGGCCAGGAGGAGACAAACGGTGAAGAGCGGACGGAGGTTCCTCGGTTTCATGGGGCGGTGGGAGACGAAAGGCGGTAGGGACTGGCGGTCTGTAGTTGAATGACGGCGAGGTGATATTCCGACAGCGCTTCGATGCGGGCCGATTCCAGTTCCAGTCGTCGTTCGCGGGCGCGGAGCAGGTCGGTCAACGGACCCTGACCCCGGGTGTGCGCCTGTTCGAACAGCGCTTCCATCTGGCGGGCCTTGGGCAACAGCGTGTCGGCGATTCCCCGTAGCCGCGCATGGGCCCCGCGCATCGCGGCATCGGCGATGATCACCTCGGATCTCACCCGCTGGTCCAACGCCGCCGATTCCCGGGCGGCGCGGGACGCGGTGGCGTTGGCTTCTTCGATCCGCCCCCGGTTCCGATTCCAGAGGGGCAGGGGAATGCTGAGTCGGATCCCCACGCGTTGATCGGTCTGGATGCCGTTGGGGGCATCTTCGTTGCGATCGATTTCGCCGAACAGTCCGAGCCCGACGTCCTCCCACTTGCCGGCTCGTGCGAGCCGCGCTGACTCCCGCGCGGCGGCGGTCCGGGCCGCGGCGGCGGTCTGGTCGGGTCGCTTCGCGATCGGGGGATCCAACCGTGGCGGTGGCGATGGCGGATCCGCGAGGGTGCCGGAAATCCCGACGGGCATTCCGTTGGTGACGCCAAGGAGAAGTTGCAACTGGGATTGGAGGACCTGGGCTTCGGTGTCGAGCTTTGCCAGGCGAAGTTCCAGTTGGCCCGCTTCGAGATCGAATTGCATCGCATCCGCTTCGGACCCCTCACCCGCAGCGGCCGTCCGGCGTGCGATGGAGGCGAGTTGCACACTGTTGGAATGCTGTTGGCGGCGGAGCTCCTGAAGGGCGGTCAGCGTCAGGCTCTGGGTGACGCACGATCGTACGCTCCCCGCCAGGATTCGCCCGGCGTCGGTGACTTCCGCTTCGGCGGCCGCCAATTCCTGCTGGCTGATGCGGCGGGCGAGGCGCAGGCGGGCGGTCAGCGGGAAACGTTGGGTGAGCCCGAATTCACCGGCCCGTTCGTCCCCATTCACGTGGTGGCGGAGGGCGGTTTCCATCTCCGGATTGGGCAGTCGTCCGGCCTGGTGGAGTCGGCCACGCGCCTCGGCCACGGCGAACCGCGCGGCGGCGAGGTCGGCGTTGTGTTGGAGCGCGTGAACGACCGCGTCCTCCGGCGTGAACGACGCGGCGGCAGCGGTTGGCTGGGCCCTCATCAGGAGGCACCCCAGGAGCAGGATTCGGAAAAGACAGACCTTCATCATCAGACTTCGGACAGGGGATTCGGAGGACGGGAGCCTCCGCCTGGGGCTGGGATCAGGGATCCCTGGACCAGGATTAGGAGTGAACGGCGCGAACCACTCCGGGATCGAAGGGGACGCGCCCGGTCACGGGTCGCTTACGAAGGTAGGGAAGGTGGACGCGGAAGCGCGGCCGCCCGCTCCATGAACAGCCAGGCCGGCGGTAGCCTGAGAGGACCTGCTGCTGCGGGAGATGCTGCCAGGGACAGGGCGGAAGGGGGCGGCGGCGCCGCGGCGGACCTCCACGAGATCGGCGTCCAGGGCGGCTTGATCGCGTCAGGCAGCGCCGGAAGGAAGAACGCGCCCGACTCCAGCAAGGAACAGGTCGGACAGGGGCCATGAGGTTCCGCACGCTCCGGATGGGAGTCGTCGGACGATTCGTGCGCCGAACAGCAATCCCCCAAGTCGATCCCGGCGGCCTCCAGCGAGCAATGCATGGTACTGGGCAGCCAGACGGCCAGCACCAGAAGCCAGAAACATCGCAACAGAAACGCCATCGCGAACGAAGGTGCGACGGGGATCGGAAAACCGGCAAGCCCGATTATGGGGGCGCGGCCGTCCCCGGGCTCTCGGAGGGACGAGCTCTGCGAGTCCGAAACTCCCCGTCTTGATCGAGAGGACTCGTGGAACTCGTCCCTCCGAAGCATGGGAGGGAGGAGCGAGGCGGGCGAGGACGCCCGCGGTCCCGGGCTTGCGGATCCCGGAGGCACCCTGCGGGGTCTCTCGTTCCCCGATTCACGAACGGCGCGGAGCGTCCTGGAGTGCGTGCAGCGTCAGCTGCCGCTTTGGTCG
>CAMCFL010000060.1 GCA_945873715.1 Akkermansia muciniphila | reverse complement strand
CGATCGCCGTGACGCACGCCGTCGAACACCGCCTTGACCCGGTAGTAATCGGAGATCGGGATGGGATCGAACTTGTGATCGTGGCAACGGGCGCAATGGATGGTGACGCCGAGGAAGGTCTGCCCGACCACGCTCACCAGATCTTCCATCTCTTCCTCCCGGGTGATGGCCCGTTGCGTGACGTTTGCCTGGGAGTTGCCCGCCTGATCCCAGGGTCCCGACACCAGCAGTCCGGCCCCGATGATCCCGTCGCCGGTGACGGGTTCGAGGGCGTCGCCCGCCACCTGTTCCCGCATGAAGCGGTCATAGGGCTTGTCGGTGTTGAAACTGCGGATGACGTAGTCGCGGTACTGCCAGGCGTGGTCGCGCGGATGGTCGTACTCGAAGCCCTGGCTTTCGGTGTAGCGGACGACATCCAGCCAGTGGCGTGCCCAGCGTTCGCCGTGGTGCGGCGAGGCGAGGAGTTGATCCACCACCTGACGATACTTCTCCGGCGAAGGATCCTGCTCGAATTCGGCGATCTGCACCGGCGTGGGCGGGAGTCCGGTGAGGTCAAAATGGACCCGGCGCAACAGGTCGCGCGGAGCCGCGGGAGGATTCGCCGTGAGACCTTGGGAACGTCGGGCGGCCTCGACGAAGGCGTCGATCGGATGACCACCCGCGGGGACAATCGGGCGTTGGAGGGGTTGCCAGGACCAATGCGTGGCGGGAGTGGGTTTCCGGTCGGCGATCGGAGAGGGTTCGGCCGCTTGGGCGAGGCTGAAACTGACGGCCCAGGCCACGATCCCCGCGAGAAGAGTGCGCGGCCCGGAGTTGCCGGCGAGGATGCCGACGGCGGTTACACGAGTGGAAGGATGCAAATCGCCCATGGGAAGTCGCTCGGATTATGGCGCGACGACCCATGAAGGAAAGGGGCGAATTGGGTTTTGGGCCACCTACGGGTAGGCGTCGACGTGAGGAGACTCTGACTTCCGGTCGGGCGGGCGTCGGCCCGGGAATGTTCCCGCCCGCCCAGAAGTGAGCCTCGTGACTTCGTCTCCTACGGGTGGGGATCGGGCTCGCGCAGTGCGGGGCTCCCGGTAGCGTGAGGGCCGTGCGCGGGCCTGGGTTCAACTTTGTGAAGGGTGCATTGCATCTGCCGTCCTGGCGGATGTGGCTGGATGCGCATCACGCCATCGGGCCGGAGGAAGCGGTGTTCGTGAGTCATGCGCATTCCGATCACACGGCCAATCACGCGGAGGTGTTCCTGTCTGAGCCGACCCGGCGCCTGATGAACGCTCGGGTTCCCGGCCAGAGGAGGGAACACGCCCTTGCCTGGGGCGAGCGCGCGGACCTGCGTGATCCGCGGTTCGGAGTAGCCCGGGAAGGGTTCCTGACCTTGTTGCCGGCGGGACACATCCTGGGTTCGGCGATGTCGTTGCTGGAGTGCGAGGAGGGTTCGCTTTTGTACACGGGTGACTTCCAGTTGCGGGCGAGTCTTGCGGCCGAGGCCTGCCAACCGCGCCACGCCGATGTCCTCGTGATGGAGACCACCTTCGGGCGTCCGAAGTACGTGTTTCCGCCGGCACCTGAGGTGTTGCAGGCGGTTCATCGGTTTTGTCGGGAGGCATTGGACAACGATGAAGTGCCGATCCTCCTCGGCTATTCCCTGGGGAAGGCGCAGGAGATCCTTGCGTCGTTGCTCGAAGCCGGGCTCCCGGTGTTGTTGGCGGATCCGGTCCTGAAGATGACCCGGGTCTATCAGGAATTGGGCATGTCGTTCCCGGCCTATCGCGCGGTGGGATCGGGGGCGGCGGCGGGGCACGTGGTGCTGGCACCGCCGGGGGGCGATCTGGCGGCGTTGAAACGTCGGGTCGGCCCGGCGCGGGTAGCCGTGCTGACCGGGTGGGCGATGGATTCCGGCTGCCAGTTCCGTTATCGCGTCGATGCCGCCTTTCCGCTGAGCGATCACGCGGATTACCCCGGTCTGATGGAGTTCGTGCGTCGGGTATCGCCGAAGGTGGTGTACACGCTGCATGGGTTCGCGGCGGAGTTTGCGGCGGATCTCCGGGCGGAAGGCGTGGAGGCGTGGGCGTTGACCGGGGAAGAGCAGTTGGAGTTGGGGCTGGGCGGCAGGAGAGTTCCCAGTTTCCAGATCCCGGTTTCCAGCGCCCCGGAGAGCCCAATTCCGGCATCGGTCGTTCTGGGTACTGGCAACGGTTCACTGGAAACTTCTTCGTCTGGCTTTTCCTCTTTCGCGGTGGTGTGCGGGGCCATCCGAGAGGAGCGGTCGAAGCCCGGAAAGGTCCGGTGCCTCGCGTCATTTTTGAAGGAGACGCCCCCGGCCAGCCTGCCGATGGTGGTGACGTGGTTCGTCGGGCGACCCGTGGGATCCGGTGCTGGGGGCGTGGCGCTGGTGAGCGGGCCGGTGCTGCGGGAAGCGGTATGTCGGGCCTCGGGACGAAGTGAGATGGAGTTTCTCCAGACCTGCCTGAAGCACAGTGATGTCGGGGAAGCTGCGGCCGAGTTGATTGGGCGACGCGGGGGGATTCCTGCCTCCGGGCTTTCGCTGGAGTCGGTCGTCCGCGCCCTGGAACCGTTGGTCGCGGAATGGTCTCCGGAGACGGTCCGGGAGGGGTTGATCGGACTTCTAGGCGGGTGCGGGCCCGAGGAGGCCCGCATCCTGATGAAGCTTCTCCAGGGAAATCTCCGGATCGGGCTGAGTGAAGGTCTGGTGGAGGAGGCGGTGGCACTGGCCTTCGGGGTGGAGGCCCGGAGGATTCACGAGGCGAGTCAGCATTCAGGAGGACTGGGCAGGGCCGCCGCGCGGGCTCAGGCCGGAACGCTGGACGAGGCGGATCCCCTGCCGGAACGACCATCGGAACCGATGCTTGCGCCGTCCCGATCGAGGGGGAAGGCGGCGTCCGAGGATCGGCAACTGCGCTTTCTGGAGTGAGGGTTGAGGCGGGCTTTTATCCGCAGATGGCGCAGATAACGCAGATGAGGACCGGGCCAGCGCCCTTCGACCGGGTGCGTCTTGGGTTTGTGGTTACGGATGTAGGCCCGCTGCCCTCAGCGGGCGGTGCCTCATCGCCGCCTGGGGCAGGCGGCCTACAGCCATAACAGACTCAAGAGGCACAGCGCCGGACGGGGAGCGGATCCGTCATCTGCGAGATCTGCGCCATCTGTGGATGAACCCCTGCGGTTTCTGCGATGAATGGAGTTCCACCGGGGCTCCTTCGGCGGCAAGCTTCGACCAACAAATCTCCTGCCATGTCCCGATCATTCGCTGTGCCGTTGAGCGGCATCATTCCTCCCCTGGTCACGCCCCTGACGCCGGAAGGTCACCTGGACGAGGCGGCCGTCGGCCGCCTGATCGAGCACATCATCGCCGCCGGAGTGGCGGGTGTGTTCGTCCTCGGAACCACCGGTGAAGGCCCCTGCTTTTCCGCGTTGGTCCAGGGCCAGATGGTGCGGGCCGCGGTTCGCGCGGTGGCCGGCCGGATCCCGGTGCTGGTGGGCATCACCAGCGCGGTGGTGGATGATTCACGGGCCTTGGCACGGGTCTCGGCCGATGCCGGTGCCACGGCGTTGGTCCTGGCACCGCCCTTCTATCTGCCGGCCGTGGGATCGGATCTCCGGCGTCACGCCGAGCTGTTGCTCGCCGGGTCGTCCCTGCCGATCTACCTCTACAACATGCCGTCGCTGGTCAAGACGCCCATCCCGCTGGACCTGGTGAAGTGGGCGGTGGACCAGCCGGGAATCGCCGGGCTGAAGGACAGCGGCGGGGATTTCACCTACTTCCATCAGGTGCTGCAACTGGCCCGGGTCCGTCCGGACTTCGGGGTGTACATCGGGCCGGAACAGTTGCTGGGCGACGCCATCCTGTTCGGGGCGCATGGCGGCGTGTGCGGTGGAGCACAGGTGTACCCGCAATTGTACGTCGGACTGGCCCATGCGGCGCGGACGGGTGATCTGGTCCGGATGCGCGATCTCAATGACCGGTTGCAAACCCTCTCGAGATACCTCTACGGGACCAGTGGTTATGCCGCGACGGTGATCCGCGGAATCAAGACCGCCCTCCATCTCAAGGGCCTCGCCGGGGACACCATGAGCGAGCCGTTCGGGTTGGCAACCGGTGCCGACCGTGACCGCATCCGGGCAGCACTGGACGTCCTCGACCCGCTCATGGCGGGGATCTGAGGCGGGGCCGGGGTGGGGGATTGCCGCGGAGGAGCGGAGAAGCGGAGGACGGAATTGTTGATCCGCAGATGGCGCAGATTCCGCAGATGGGGAGGCACTTGGATACGTCCCAGGCGCGGGAACGGTCTCGCCTCGCGAGTGAGAACAAGGCAAAGGGAAATGGCTTCGCCACCCGCGCCATCTGCGGATAGGACCCCGCTTCTCCGCTTCTCCGCGGCCAGCCCCGCCCCCGCCCGCTACTTCATCCCCACGTAC
The DNA here is from genome assembly GCA_945873715.1 of Akkermansia muciniphila. Taxonomy (GTDB): domain Bacteria; phylum Verrucomicrobiota; class Verrucomicrobiia; order Limisphaerales; family UBA9464; genus UBA6176. Next base: position 6,250 of record CAMCFL010000060.1, on the reverse strand, counting down.
ACGCGGTGGACGTCTTCGTGGTCGTCGAGGGCGTTGAGGAAGGCGGCGACGTGCGCCCGATCGGTCTCGCCGAGTTCCACCGGGTTCTTGGCCACGTACCGGATCTCGGAGGCGTTGATGTTCCAGCCGGCTTTCTTGAGCCAGGTGCTGACGGTTGAAAGATCCTTGATCTCGGTGAGGAACCGGGCGCCTTGACTGCCCTCGGGGATTTCCTCGGGCTCCAGCGCCTCGACATTCTGGGCACCGGCCTCGATGGCGTCGCTTTCTGCGTCCCGAGACGTTCCCGGATGGGTCGCCTCCACCACACCGAGGTGATCGAAGAAGAAGCTCATGCTGCCCGGTTGACCGAGTTGGCCGGCCTGGAAGAGGCGGCGGATGTCGGGCGCGGTGCGGTTTCGGTTGTCGGTGAGGCACTCGACGATCACCGGGACCTTGTGGGGAGCGAAGCCCTCGTAGCAGACGGTCTCGTACTCGACCTTTTCATCGAGCAACCCGGCACCCTTCTTGATCGCTCGATCAATGGTGTCGCGATAGACGCTGGCCTTCTTGGCCTTGTCCACGGCGACGTGCAGACGCGGGTTTGTGTCGGGATCCGCCCCGCCCAGCTTGGCGGCAACCATGATCTCGCGGACGAGTTTTCCGACCACCTGCCCCTTTTTCTGGGCATTCGCTTCACGACCGGCCTGTTTCCATTGGGCACCCATGATTGGGCCATGTTGCCCGAGGCCATCGCAGGTTTGAACCTAAAACCCGACGGGGTTGAAGGTCGGGCTGAACCGGATACCGCCCCGCCCTCGTGTCTGTGTGGGAAAGGGGAAGGCATCCACGGATCCACGTTCCTGATCGGTAGGGCAGGCGTGGATTCGTGGATGCCTTCCCGCCTTCGTACGTTCCACACTCCCAAGCGGGCGGGGACGCCCGCGGTCCCAGGTTTTGCCTTCTGGGAACTGGCTTCTGGGAACTGGCAAGTCTCCCTAGAACAAATCTCCCTGCACGGGGGCGGTGCCGGGTTCGTCCCCGAGTTCCGCCAGCAGGCTGCGGAAACCCCAGCGTCGGTACATTTCGCGCAGGGCCGCGCGGTCACGTTCGCGCGGGGTGGTGGCGTGAAGCGTCGGTCCGTCCGCCAGATCACACTTCAACCGGACCATCCGCTGGTTGCGTCGGACGGCCTCCGCGGCCGCCTGAAGTTCGATGCGGAGCTTCTCGGCCTTCAACGTGGTCGCGCCGGCGATCGCTGCCTCGGCGGAACCGAAGCGTTTGAGCAGATCGGCCGCGGTCTTCGGTCCAACACCGGGAACGCCCGGGATGTTGTCCACCGCATCGCCGATGAGCGCGAGCCAGTCGGCCACCTGATGGGGAGGGACGCCGGTCTTGGCCTCGACATCGGCCGGCCCCCAGATCTTTTCGGATTTGTCGTTGGGATTGAGGATGCCGACGCGTTCATCGACCAACTGGAGGAAATCCTTGTCCGGGGAGGCAATGATCACCGACCAACCGGCCTCGGCAGCGAGACGGGTGTAGGTGCCGATCCAATCATCGGCCTCGGTCCCGTCGCGCTGGAGTTGCGGCCATCCGGCGGCGTCCAGCCACTGGGCAAGCTGGGGGAGTTGGACATCGAGGGCGTCGGGCGTCGGGGCGCGGTTGGCCTTGTAGTCGGGGAGATCGGACATCCGATCGGCGTCGAGGCCGCCATCCCAGAGGACGAGGACGTGGGAAGGCGTGGTGGAGGCGACCATCTTCTGGAGGGCCTTGATGAAGCCGAACAGGGCGTTGGTCGGGCTGCCGTCCGGCGCGTTCAACGATCGGATGGCATGGAACGAACGGTAGGCATAGGCATGGCCATCGACGAGGAGCAGGCGCGACTGCGACATGGGCGGAGGTTTGGGCGTGGGGTGGGGGAGGAAAAGCATAATCCCGCCTCAAAACCGCAGCGGGGTGAATCGTGAGTTTCTGGTCACCGTTGTAGGCCCGCTGCCCCCAGCGGGCGCATTCACATCGCCGCTCCAGCGTCTAGGGAGCAACCCTGGGCATCCCGGAGGGATGTGGGTCGCACGCATGATCACCCTGGCAGGGGTGTCAATTCTGCCACCCCTGCCGGGGTTGGGATCTTTCTGAGCGCCCTCACCCGGGGTGGCGCTTCGCTTACCCCGGGCTAATCGCTGAAACGCCTCCGGCGTACCGCACACCCGCGGTCCTAGGCCGGGGCCGGGTCAAGATGCGCCGCAGCAGCGGTTGAACCGCACATCACTGGTATTCCTTGAAGAACTCGGGATCGACTTCGTAGACGGTCCTCGGTTTGAGCCCCAGCTCCAGCCTTTCGAACATCTTCACCAGCTTCTCGCCGTCGACCAGGTCGATCGGGTTGGTGCCCGCCCGCACCGACTCCTTGCGGGCGTCCATGGAGAAGTTGCCGGTCGTAATCAGGATTCCCTTATCGGCCCGTCCGATCATGGCGCCGCGGAAATCCCTGATGGTCGAAGCGCCGACCGTTCCTTGGTACCGCTTGCACTGGAAAATGACTTTGAAGCTCAGGAGGGGGTTGATCTCAAGAATCCCTTCGCCATCAATCCCGCCGTCCCCGGTACGGCCGGTCACGTTGACGTTTTGGAATCCATGCTCCCGCAGCAGGCGCTGGCACAATCGCTCAAAGCCACCCGGACTCAGCGTCTTGAGGACCGGCAATAACCGCGTCCCTTCGGCCTCAAACATTCGCTGTTCCACTTCCGCGTCGGTGGAACCCTGGCTCCCTTCAGCCCGCCGGGATCCCTGAATCGCTGCCTGCGCTGCCTTGAACAGATCCCCGGGACTCACCTTCGAGAGATCCTCCCTCATTCCCTTCTCGGTCAGTCGCCACACTCCGCGGGCGGACGAATCGATGTGCCCGGAATGAACCAGGTACAATCGCGCCCAGGCGATCGCATTCCTCACGTTCGAGCCCCCATTCTTGTTCGTCTTTTCGAGCTCCTTTTCGGGGATTTTTTGCCGCTCGATGACGGCGTCGGTTGCTTCATAGGCGGAAGCAGAACCTCCCATGGCCCGCAGCGATTCAAGGAGCGGAATGAAGTGAGTGGTAAACTTTGGCCCCCGGTTCATGGCCAAAACCTATCGACTCCAGCCTCAAGGGAGCAATCCCCGCCATCCGGAGCCCCTTTCCCCGACGAACGAGGCATGCGCCGTTGGGGGAAACGCCCGCTGAGGGCAGCGGGCCTACAGACGAGGGGGCTCCGGAGGGCCATGAAAAGGATCATGGCGGGCGTTTTGACTTGGAGGTGGCGGGTGCCGTACGGTGGCGGGGATGAACGTGACGCGTCACAGCGACGCCAATTTTGAAGCGCAGTTGGCCAAGGCGGCCGCCGGGTCGAGTCTGTTCGATCCGGTCATTGATGAACGGACACGCAGCATCGTGGAGGCGGTGCGAACGAAGGGCGATGCCGCGCTGGTGGAGCTCACGGAACGTTTTGACGGCGCGAAGCTGACGGCGGCCGGCCTGGCGGTGTCGGAGGCCGAGATCGCCGCTGCCCTGGCGCTGGTCGATGAACCGCTCCGGCTGGCCGTCGACGACGCGCATCGCAGTGTCCAGACCTTCGCCAAGAAGTCGCTTCGGGTGGATTGGCAGACCAAGAACCATCACGGGGCGGCGGTGGGCGAGAAGTTCGACCCGTTCCAGCGGGTGGGCATCTACATCCCGGGCGGCACGGCCCCGTTGGTCTCGACGGCGATCATGACGGTGACGTTGGCGAAGACGGCCGGATGCCCGGAGATCGTGGTGTGCACTCCGCCGGGCAAGGATGGTTCGGTGAACCCGGCGTTGCTGTACGCCGCGCGGATGGCCGGGGCCACCGAGATCTACAAGGTGGGCGGGGCGCAGGCGATCGCGGCGATGTCGCTCGGCACGGGCAAGATTGCCCGGGTGCAGAAGGTGTTCGGTCCCGGCAACGCCTACGTCGTGGCGGCCAAGCGACTTTTGTTCGGTCACGTGGCGGTCGACCTGCTCCCGGGACCGAGCGAGGTGCTGGTGTTGGCGGATGATTCGGCCAACCCCAAGTTCGTCGCGGCCGACCTGCTGGCGCAGGCCGAGCACGGCTCCGGTCACGAGCGGGTGTGGATGATCACCACCTCGGGCAAGCTGTTGAAGGCGGTGGAGAAGGAGATCACCCGCCAACTGGCCAAGCTTTCGCGTCGCGCCTTCATCGAGAAGGCCTTGGCCGCCAATGGCTGGTTGATCCACGTCGAGGAACTCGAAGACGCGGTCAACCTTGCCAACCGTCTCGCTCCCGAACATTGCGAGGTCATGACCGCCCATGCGCGGGACGTGGCCCGCCGGGTCATCACCGCCGGGGCCATCTTCCTCGGGGACTATTCCCCGACGGTCCTGGGCGATTACGTGGCGGGGCCGAGCCACGAACTGCCGACCGGCGGGGCGGGACGCTGCTTTGCCGGCCTGACCGTCGATCAGTTCCAGCGTCGGACGAGCATCGTCGAGTATGGCAAGGGCGCGCTCAAACAGGCGCTGGCCTCGGTTCAGAAGTTCGCCCAGGTGGAAGGCCTGGATGCCCACGGGCGTTCGGCCACCATCCGGGTCGACAAGTGATCCCTCGCGATATGAAGTCCAAGGCCTCATCGAAGAAGAAGGGGGTGGCGTCGCGGGTTCGTCCGCTGGTGCAGGGCCTCCATGCCTATGTCCCGGGCGAACAGCCGAAGATCCGCGGGCTGATCAAGCTCAACACCAACGAGAATCCGTATCCGCCCGCGCCCGGCGTCCTCAAGGCGACCCGCGCCGCCGTCGATGGCCGTCTCCGGCTCTACCCGAATGCCACTGCCCAGGCGCTGCGGACGAAGCTCGCCGCATTGCACGGCTGTGCGCCGGAGAACGTCTTCATCGGGAATGGTTCCGACGAAGTCCTGGGTTACCTGATCCGGGCGTTCGTCGAGCCGGTCGCGTCTGTCCCGGCGGGCGAGCTGGGCAAGGCGACGGTGCAGTATCTCTGGCCGTGTTACTCTCTGTACCCGGTGCTGGCGGAGACCCACGGTGCGCGGCCCAAGGCGGTGCCGCTGCTGCCCGACTACGGCCTGCCGACGGCTGCGGCCTTGAAGCGCGGCGGTCAATGGGACTTCGAGGCGGCCCTCAGCCTGGTCACCACCCCGAACGCTCCCACCGGTCGCGGATACACGACCGACGAACTCGAAGCCCTGTGCCGGGCGCAGAAGGGCGTGATCGTCCTCGATGAGGCCTACGTGGATTTCGCCGTCGAGAACGCGATGTCGCTGGCGATCCGGTATCCGCACGTGGTGGTGTGCCGGACCTTTTCCAAGGCCTTCTCGCTCTGCTTCCAGCGCGTCGGTTACTGCATCGCCCACGCGGATGTCGTCGCCGCCCTCGACCGGGTGCGCGACAGCTACAACGTGAACGGCCTCGGCCAGGTCGCCGCCGAGGCGACCCTCGATCAGTTGCCTTACTACCGGCGCAACTTCGCCCGCATCATCGCCACGCGTGAGCGGTTGCGTCGGGAGTTGACCGGGCTCGGATGGAAGGTGCTTCCCAGCCAGACCAATTTCCTCCTGGCCGAACCTCCGGGTGCACCCGCCCGGGAATGGCTCCAGAAGCTGCGCGAGGCCAGGATCCTGGTGCGCTGGTTCACTGCGCCCGAGGTGCAGCAATACCTCCGCATCACCATCGGGACCGATACCGAGATCGACGCCCTGCTCAAGGCCGTGCGTCGCTCCGGAAAGGTCGCTTGAAGGGGAACTCAGGGGATGTAGGCCGCCTACCCCCGGGCGGCGTGGCGACAGAGGGTTCTGGCGCAGCGCCCGCTGGGGGCAGCGGGCCTCCACTTGGGGGTGCATGGCGATTCCTCGATTCCGGAGCCGTGGAACCCGCCCTGAACATGGCCTTCGACGAGGCCATGCTGATCGGTGCTGCGGCGGCCGGCGCTCCGCAGTTGCGGTGGTACGGATGGCAATCTCCCGCCGCCACCTTCGGCTATTTCCAGCGCCACGCGGACATCGCCTCGTGGACCCGGATCCGGCCGTTGCTCCGGCGTCCCACCGGCGGCGGTCTGGTGCCTCATCTGGCCGACTGGACGTACGCGTTGGCCGTTCCGCCTGGACACGAGTGGTACCGGCTGCGGGCTCCGGACAGCTACGAACGGATGCATCGCTGGCTGCAACGCGCCTTCGCCCTGTGCGGTGTGTCCACCTCCGTTGCCAGCTGTTGCGAAGTGGCCGGACCTGGACAGTGTTTCATCGGGTG
>CAMCFL010000059.1 GCA_945873715.1 Akkermansia muciniphila | reverse complement strand
GGCCCATGCGCCGTGCGGACTGCCGTTTGCCCTGCAACTCGGATTGGACGGCAACCGCGCCGCCTGCTGCACCGGCCTGGTCCTCAATCTGCATGGCAACGCGATCACCTTGTCCCAGCGCCTGCGGGACGAAGGGGTCCGGGATGTGGCGGGCTTGGCGGAACGGCTTTCGCGGCGGCGTGGATTGCCGCTGGTTCTGGGGGCGGTGTCGCGCCACTCGACCCATGCGCGCCTCCTGCAGCGATGGCTGGCCACCGCCGGGTTGGCCGAGGGTCCGGACATCCGGATTGTGATCGTCCCGCCGGCGCAGATGTGGGCCAACCTCCGCGCCGGCCATCTGGACGGCTATTGCGTGGGTGAACCCTGGAATTCCGCGGCGATCCTGGCGGGGGATGGTTGGTGTGCAGGGACCAGTTGCACGTTGGCCCCGCGGCATCCCGAGAAGGTCCTGGCGGTCCGGGGTACCTGGGCAACGGCGCACCCCGAGGCGCACGAGCGCCTCGTCGCAGCGGTTTTCGAGGCCTGCCGGTTCTGCGATGACGCGTCCCGGCGCGACGAAGTGGTGGGGCTCCTTGCGCGACCCGAGTATCTCAATCTCCCGGTCGAGCTCATCCGTCCTGCCTGGGGAGGTGCCTTCCCGATTTCGCGGACGGAGACCCGGCGACTGCCGGACTTCAATTGCTTCCACCGGTTCGACACCAACGAACCGGGCCCTGACAAGGCCGCATGGGTGGTGCGCGAATTGTTTGCCTCCCAGCTTCCGGTGAAACCGTTGCCGGAAGTCCTGGCCTCGATTTTTCGCATGGATGTTTTCGAGGCGGCGCGCCGTCGCGCCTCCTCTTCCTTCAAACCGAAAGACTCAGCAGAACATGACTCCCAAACCCTTCCTGCCTGACCTCAACCGTCGTCGATTCCTCAAGACCACCGCCGTGGGCTCGCTCCTCGCCGGGCTGCCCGTCGGTTGGGTGGGGTCGGCCTATGCCGATGATTCTCCCGAGTCGCCCTCCGTGCGGTTCGGCATCATCGCGTTGACCGACTGTTCGCCCATCGTGATCGCCCATGAAAAGGGCCTGTTCAAGAAGCACGGCATCCAGTCTTCCGTGTCGAAGGAAGCCAGTTGGGCCGTCATCCGCGACAAGCTTCAGACGGGCGACAACCAGGCGACCCACATGCTGCTGGGGATGCCGATCGCCTCGACGATGGGCCTGCTGGGATCGGCGAAGAAGCCGATGGTCATTCCCTGGATCCTCAATCGCAACGGGCAGGCCATCACGCTCAAGTCCGACTTCATGGGCAAGGTGAAGGACGATCCCAAGGCCCTGAAACCGTTCGTCGAGAAGGCCAAGTCCCTCGGTGAACCGCTGACCTTCGCCATGACCTTTCCGCCGGGCACGCATGCCATGTGGATGCGCTATTACCTGGCTGCGGGTGGGATCCATCCGGACAAGGACGTCAACCTGATCACCATCCCGCCGCCGCAGATGGTCGCCAACATGAAGGTCGGAAAGATGGACGGCTTCTGCGTGGGCGAGCCGTGGAACGCACGGGCGGTGAGCGACAAGATCGGCTTCACCTCGGTCACCACCCAGCAGATCTGGAAGGATCATCCCGAGAAGGTGTGCGCCTTCCTGGCCGAGTACGCCGAGAAGAACCCGAAGACGGTGAAGGCGGTGCTCAAGGCGCTGCATGAGGCGTCGGTGTGGCTCGATGACCTGGGCAACCGCCCGGAGCAGTGCGACATCGTCAGCAAGCCCAGCTACGTGAATTGCCCGAAGGAGACGATCCTGGGCCGGTTGTTGGGCGACACCGACATGGGCGACGGTCGCAAGTTCAAGGACGACCACTACATGCATTTCAGCAAGCGGAACTGCAATTATCCCCAGCCGAAGTATGTGACCTGGTGGCTCAGCCAGTTCCGTCGCTGGGGCATGGTGTCGGGTGCACCGGATTATGCCGGCATTGCCGCCAAGGTGGCCCGGCCGGATCTCTACGAGGCGGCGATGAAGGAGTTGGGCTACAGCCACGGCGGCAAGGACGACAAGACGGAGACCCTTTTCGACGGCAAGACCTTTGATCCTGCCAAGCCGGAAGAATATGCCGCCGGATTTGAGATCAAGAACCTCAAGGGGTGAGTCGCAACGACGATGAACAAATTACGGAGAATCCAATGGGACGCGTTGCTCATGCCGATGGTCGGCGTCGTGCTGTCCTTGCTGGCCTGGCAGTTGGTCTCGGGGCGGGTGGTGCAGAAGGTTCAACCCGACGGCACGATGGAAGAGGTGAAGTCCGGTCTGGTGCAGGATCTGCCGGGACCGATCCAGACCTGGGAGAAGACCAGCAAGTACATCGTCGAGCCCTTCGCCAAGCGCGAGGAACTCGATCAGGGCATCCTGCGGTTCACCTGGTATTCGCTGGTGATCGTGGCCAAGGGCTACGCCATCGCGCTGTTGCTCGGAACCCCTCTGGGATTCCTGCTCGGGCTCTCGAAGAACTTCTCCAAGATGTTCGATCCGATCATCCAGGTGCTCAGGCCGGTCTCGCCCCTCGCCTGGATGCCGCTCGGGGTCGTGATCTTCGCCAACAGCGGTCGCAGCGCCAATGAGCTGGCTGCCCTGTTCACCATCGCGGTCTGTGCCATGTGGCCGACCGTCCTCAACACCGCCGTGGGCGTCCGGGCCATCCCGCAGGACTACCTCAACATCGCCCGCGTCCTGAAGCTCTCCCGCACCAAGACGCTCTTCAAGATCATGATCCCGGCGACGCTTCCCTATATGTTCACCGGCTATCGGTTGAGCCTGGGCATTGCCTGGCTGGTGATCGTCGCGGTGGAGATGCTGACGGGCCGCATCGGCATCGGGAACTTCCTCTGGAACGAGTACAACAACGGTCTCTATACGAGCATCGTCCTGTGCATCCTCACCATCGGCCTGGTGGGCTTTCTTCTCGACCGCGCCATGAGCCTGTTGGAACGCCGCTTCAAGAGCGCCATCTGATCCCATTCCCATGCCCTTCCTCGTCCTCAGCAACGTTTCCAAGTCGTTCGGCCCGCCCGAAGCCCGCACCGAGGTGTTGCGCGACGTCAGCCTGACCGTCGAGAAGGGCGAGTTCGTCGCCATCGTCGGGTACTCCGGCGCCGGAAAGACCACGCTGCTCAACATGGTGTCGGGCCTCCTGCGACCCGATTCGGGAAGTGTCACGCTGAATGATCTCGAGATCACCGGGCCGGGACCGGACCGGGGGGTGGTGTTCCAGAACTACAGTCTCCTGCCGTGGATGACGGTGGCGGAGAACATCGCACTCGCCGTGGATCAGTTGTTCCCGAACTGGTCGGCGTCCAAGCGCGCGCAGCACGTCGATCATCACATCGCCATGGTCAACCTCAGCCATGCCCGTGATCGCCGGCCGAGCGAGCTGTCGGGTGGCATGCGCCAGCGGGTTTCGGTGGCGCGTGCCCTGGCCATGGAGCCGCAGATCCTGTTGCTGGATGAACCACTGGGAGCGCTCGATGCGCTCACGCGGGCGACGCTGCAGGACGAGATCTCACGCATCTGCCTTGAGTCCGGCAAGACCGTCCTCCTCATCACCAACGATCCCGATGAAGGCATCCTCATGGCCGATCGGATCATCCCGTTGAGTGCCGGGCCGGGGGCGATCCTGGGGCCGGCGATTGCCGTGGACCTGGCCCGGCCCCGGGATCGCAAGGCCCTCAATCATGATCCGCGTTTCAAGTCCCTCCGCAGCCAGATTGTCTCCTGGCTGTTGGGGCCGGGTGGTCGCCCGGCGGTTTCCGTGAGCCGCAAGCTGGTGCTCCCGGACATCGAACCGGAAGACCTGGATCAGCCTCGGCCGATGATCGGTGGCCGACGCGCCCCGCGCCGTCGTTCCGAGGAACGACGTGAGACGGTTGAACTTCCCTCCTGATCCCACGCCATGTCCGACTACGTCGAGATCTCCAACCTGAGCAAGGTCTTCCCCACGCCCAAGGGGCCGTTGCGGGTGGTGAAGGACTTCAACCTGCGCATCCGGCGGGGCGAGTTCGTCTCCCTCATCGGTCATTCCGGCTGTGGCAAGAGCACGGTGCTCTCCATCCTCGCCGGGTTGAGCGATGCCTCCTCTGGCGGGATCATCCTTGCCGGCAAGGAACTCACCGGACCGGGACCGGACCGGGGTGTGGTTTTCCAATCGCCGACGCTGCTTCCGTGGATGACGGCGATGGAGAACGTCATGCTGGGGGTCGATCAGGTGTTCTATACGGCGAGCCGGGAGGAACGCCGTCAGATTGCCGAGTATTACCTGGTGGTGGTGGGACTGGGCGACGCGATGCACAAGCGTCCTGCGGAACTCAGCCAGGGAATGCGCCAGCGCGTGGGCATCGCCCGTGCCTTCGCGCTCTCGCCCAAGATGCTGCTGCTGGATGAGCCCTTCGGCATGCTGGATTCGCTGACCCGCTTCGAGCTCCAGCAGGTCTTGCTCGATCTGTGGAACCGGAATCGCCTGACCGCGTTGATGGTCACCCACGACGTGGACGAGGCGCTCTTCCTCTCGGACCGGATCATCATGATGACCAATGGCCCCGAGGCCGAGGTCGGCGAGATCCTGGAGGTCCCCTTTGCCCGGCCGCGTCACCGGAAGGAACTGCTGGAGAACCCCGAGTACTACCGCCTGCGCGAGCAGTTGATCGAGTTCCTCAACACCCGTGCGTACACCCTGAAGGGACAGACCCCGGGGCAGGGGCATGGACCGGGACCCGGCAGCAACACGATCACGATGGTGAAGTCCATGATGGCGGCCGAACCGGTCAGCCGCAGCTGAGAGCCAATTTTTCAGAGAATTGATCAACCCGAAAACGACCGCATGAAGAACCCCTGCATCACCCTCGGATCCGCCAGCCTCCTGCTGGCGGGTGGTCTCAGCCACGCCGCCAGTCTCGACTGGGGTGTCACCAGTCCGGTGGCGGCCTCCCAGGCCGGCTACATCAATGACCTGCTGCGACAGGACAATCCGTACATGGCCTCGTGGAACTTCGGGGCGTTGTACTGGAGCCGGTATGAAATCAAGGAGAACGGCGGGTTCGTCGGGCCGGGATCCCTCGCCGACTTCCGGACGGACACCGACAACGACAATTCCTATCTTCTCCAGCGCGTGCTTCTCCGCGGGGGCTATACAGGCAAATGGTTCGAGGTGTTTGCCCAAGGGCGCAGCAGCACGGTGACCGGTGACGATCGCTCCAGCACCGCCAACGGCGTCAACATCTCCAACAACATCAATGGCGTCTCCATTCCCGCCTATCCGGCCCGGCCGGCGGGCGGTGGCAGCAGCCCCGAGTCCGACGGTCCGTTCGATCTTCACCAGGCCTACGTGTTCCTTGGGAACCACAAGGAATTCCCCGTTTCGCTCAAGCTCGGACGCCAGGAGATGAGTCTGGGTGAACAGCGGGTGGTCGGGCCGCTGGCGTGGAACAATGTCCAGCGCCAGTGGGATGCGGCCAAGGTGCGCTGGCAGAACCCGATGTTCACCCTGGAAGGCTGGAGTTCCATGGTGGTCATGCCGGAGGACAACCGGTTCAACAAGCCCAACAATGACGAGCTCGTCTCCGGATTGCAGCTCACCACCAAGAAGATCCCCAAGGCCTGGAGCGAGTTCTATCTGCTCAGCCGGAACGTCGGCCGCGGCGGCAATGACGGTTCCCGCGGATTGGTTCCGCCTCCCTTCCGTCCCCCCGAGGCCCAGGACATCTACACCGTCGGGACCTACATCAAGAACTCCACCAACGACTGGGCCAACGTCGACTGGGGCTTTCAGGGATACTATCAGTTTGGCAACTTTGCCGACTTCCGCGAGGCCGGCGGGTCCGGCCCGCGCCGCGATCACAGCGCCTGGGCCGCCATCGTCTCCGGTGGCTATACCTGGAAGGAATCGGAATACCTCCCCCGTCTCGGCATCGAGTACAGCTATGCCTCGGGTGACAGTGATCCCAACGATGATTCCCACGATACCTTCGTCCATCTGTATCCCACCGGACACCTGTTCTACGGGTATGCGGACTTCGCCTCGTTGCAGAACCTGCACAATGTCCGGTTCCGCAGTTCCATCATGGCGACGCCCCGGATCCGGCTGCAGCTCGAGGGGCACCTGAAGTGGCTGGCGACGGCCAACGACAACTTCTACAACGTCGCCGGCCTTCCCCGGGGCGGCATCACCTACCAGGGCGCGGGTGCCCGCGGTACCGGTTACGGCATCAATCCGGATGCCGGCGGATTCGTTGGATCCGAGATCGACCTCGTGGCCACCTGGCAGGCCAACAAGTACCTCGTGCTGGAGGCTGCCTATTGCCACTTCTTCCGTGGCGACTACATCCGGGACTCGCTCAGCCGCGTCGGTTCCCAGGACGCCGACTACGTATACGTCCAGGCCCAGGTGAACTTCTGAGCCGACGATGAACATCGTCCCTGAATCCGCCCCGTTCAGCCGCGAGCAGCGCGCGTGGCTGAACGGGTTTCTCGCCGGAGCCCTCTTCGATCGGCTCGGCGCGGGGACGGTCACCTCCCGGGACGGGGGAGTGGCACCGGTGGTGGCGATGCCGCTGCTGGTGGGATTCGGGTCGCAATCGGGTTCGGCGGCGGCTTTGGCGAAGCGATTTGCCAAGGCCGCCGAGACCCGGGGCTTCCAGGCAACGGTTCGGGAACTCAACGCAGTCACCCCGGCCGAACTGGTTGCCGCCCGTCGGTGTGTGGTGATCACCTCCACCTGGGGTGACGGGGAACCTCCCGACAACGCCGTCTCCTTCTGGTCGGCGTTGTCAGGGGATTCCATGCCGCGCCTGGAGTCTCTCCGGTTCGCCGTCCTCGGACTGGGCGATCGCAACTATTCGGATTTCTGCGGGGCGGCCCGTCGGATCGACGAGCGACTCGAGGTCCTCGGAGCCCGGAGGATGATCGCGCGTGCCGAGTGCGACGTGGACTACGAAAGCACGGCGGCCATCTGGATCGAGGGCGTTTGGGAGGCCTTGCGGGACGGAGTCGGTCCGACGCAGGCCGTGATGCTGCCTCCTCCCGCGATCGAGGCGTCCACCGAGGTCACTCCTTCGGGTTGGTCCCGTCAGAATCCCTATTCCGCACGGCTGCAGGTGGCGCGTCCGCTGAATGCGTCCGGGTCGTTGAAGGACACCCGGCATGTCGAGATCCTGCTGGGTGATTCCGGTCTTTCCTATGAAGCGGGCGACGCACTCGGGGTGGTTCCCAGCAACTGCCCGGCCTTGGTCGAGGAGCTTCTGGCCACCCTCGGTTTCAGCGGGGATGAACGGGTGGACGGCGGTGGCACGGCCACCCTCCACGAGGCGCTTCTGGGACGGTGGGTGATCACGCAGCCCACGTCGTCGCTTCTCAAGCTCGCTGCCGAGCGGGTGCCGGATTCGATGGTCGCCCGCTTGATGGAGCCTTCGCGAAGGGCGGATCTCGACGCGTGGCTGCATGGCCGCGACGTGGTGGATGTGCTCCGCGCCGCTCCTGGAATGAAGGTGGATCCGGCGGAACTCTCCACCCACCTGCGGCCCCTGCAGCCGCGGTTGTATTCGATCTCCTCCTCGCCAAAGGCCCACGCGGGAGAGGTTCACCTCACCGTGGGTGCGGTGCGCTTCGAAGCCCACGGGCGGCTACGCAAGGGCGTGGCGTCCTGCTGGCTGGCGGATCGCGTGGTGCCGGGCGAGACCTCGGTGCCGGTCTTCGTGCATGTCAGCCGGAACTTCCGGCCCCCGCGAGACCCGAGCCTGCGCATGATCATGGTCGGACCGGGCACGGGCATCGCCCCTTTCCGCGCCTTTCTCGAAGATCGCCGTGCGACCGGCGCCACCGGATCCAACTGGTTGTTCTTCGGTGACCAACGTCGGGCCACTGATTTTCTCTATGCCGATGAGCTGGAGCCGATGCATCGAGACGGTTTCCTGACCCGACTCGACCTGGCCTTCAGTCGCGATCAGTCGGAGAAGATCTATGTCCAGGATCGGATGCGCGCCGGGGCGGCCGAGCTTTGGCGTTGGCTGGAGGACGGAGCCCATTTCTACGTGTGCGGCGATGCCAAACGGATGGCCAAGGATGTCGATGTGGCGCTCCACGAGATCGTGGTTTCCGCCGGAGGCCGCACTCCCGAGCAGGCCGACCAGTATGTCACGGCCCTGAAATCCGCCGGGCGTTACCAGCGCGATGTCTATTGAACCCTGATCCCATGGCCTTGCCCTTCCAACAGATTGCCGGACAGCCGTTGAACCCGGAGCAGGCCGCCTATCTGGAGGGGCTGTTCGCCGGGTTGAAGAACCGGGGTCTTGGGTTTTCCGATGTCGGGACGCCGCCCGCTCCCGCGGTGGCCACCGGCCCCAGCCTCGATGAGTTGACCAATGAAGAGCGGATCAAGCGTGAGCTGCATCCGCTCGACGCCTACTCGCTCCTGTTGCAGCACGCCGCCGCCAACCAGGCGCCGGACAAGGAGAATACCTTCCGCTTCAAATGGCAGGGCCTCTTCTTCATGAGTCCCATGAAGGAAGGCTATATGGCCCGCCTCCGCATTCCTGGTGGCCAATTGCAATCCCACCAACTCCGGGAGATCGCCGCCATCACCGACCAGCTGACCACGGGTTACCTCCAGGTTACCACCCGCGCCAATCTCCAGGTGCGTCATCTCCAGCCCAAGGACGCTCCCGAGTTCCTCCGCCGGATCCAGGCCATCGGCCTCCACACCCGGGGTGCCGGCGCGGACAACATCCGCAACCTCACCTGCGATTCGACCAGTGGCGTCGATCCGCACGAGCGGGTCGAGACGTTGCCGATCGTCCAGCAGCTGGGACAGGTGATCCTGAACCATCGCGAGTTCTACGATCTTCCCCGGAAGTTCAACATCGCCTTCCACGGTGGTGGCGTGATTCCCACGGTCGAAGACACCAACGACATCGGGTGGAAGGCCGTCCGGCTCTGGGCTTCGGGCGAGCTGGCAAAGGCGGGCGCGGGCGAAGTTCGTCCGGGCGATGTCGTCACCGATCAGTTGACCCCGGGATACTACTTCCGGTGTGCCCTGGGTGGGGCGACCGGACACAAGGCCTTTGCCCGTGATCTGGGAGTGCTGGTTCCTCCGGCGGATGCGATCCGTGTGACCTCGGCGTTGCTGCGGGTCTTCCTCGCCAACGGCAATCGCACCGACCGCAAGAAGGCCCGGCTGAAACATCTGCTGGAGAAGTGGTCGCTCGACCAGTATCTGGCCGAGACCGAGAAACTGCTGGGGCACGAGTTGCTCCGCATTCCCGCCGGGTCGGCGGTCGAGACTCCATCGCCGGCCCCTCCGGAACTCCTGCACTCGCATCATGGCGTGCATCCGCAGAAGCAGGCCGGCCTGCATTGGATCGGCGTCGCGGTGCCGGTGGGGCAACTGACCTCGAAGCAGCTCCGGCGTTTGGCGGAGTTGTCGGAGAACTACGGATCGGGCGAGGTGCGCCTGACAGTGTGGCAGAACCTGGTCATTCCCAATGTTCCTACGGCCTACGTCGAGACGCTGAATAAGGCCCTGGTGAAGGCCGGCCTCGACTGGCAGGCCAGCGCCCTCCGCGGTGGGTTCATTGCCTGCACCGGCAACAGCCACTGCAAATTCGCGGCGTCCGACACCAAGGGTCACGCCCTGGAGATCATGCAGTGGCTTGATCGCCGGGTGTCGCTGGATCAACCGGTGAACATCCATCTCACCGGTTGCCCGAACTCCTGCGCCCAACATTATATGGGCGACATCGGATTGCTCGGGGCCAAGGTGAAGGTCGGGGGCGATACCCTCGAAGGCTATCACGTGTTTGTCGGCGGCGGATTTGGCGATCGGCAGGCGATCGGACGCCAGCTGTTCCAGGGAATGATCCTGGAGGAGCTCAAGCCGCTTCTCGAACGGATGCTCCGCCTCTATCTGCGCCTGCGTTCGGCCGGCGAATCATTCCAGCAATTCACCGCGCGCCACGATGTGGGTCGGTTGCAGGAACTCTTCTCCACGCCCGAGGCCTGATGGCCCCCTTGTTCCCGTGAGTGCCCGCCCTCAGAACCCGGCAACCGAGAGCGTCGAAACGCTCGTGGATCGGTTTCTGGCGGAGCAACGGCAACTGACGGCGGTCGAGAAGTTCAGCCAACGACACGCCGACCGGTCCGCACCCCTGCTGGCGGATCACTACCGCGATCTGCTTCCGCTCTCCGCACCGCGCCCCGGGGAACAATACGCCTTCGAGGTGGACCTGGACCGTTGTTCTTCCTGCAAGGCCTGCGTCTCCGCCTGTCATTCGCTCAATGGGCTCGATGAGGATGAGACCTGGCGCGATGTGGGTCTGCTGGTTGGCCGGGAGGCCGCCGCGGCGAGGGCCCGGTTGGGCGATGCCGTCGCCACCACTTCAAACTTCCATCTTCACTCTTCAAACTCCCCACCGCTCGCCCTGACCGTCACGACCGCCTGTCATCATTGTGTCGAACCGGGCTGCCTCGAAGGCTGTCCGGTCCTGGCCTATGACAAGGACCCGATCACCGGGATCGTCCGTCATCTCGACGATCAGTGCATCGGTTGCAGCTACTGCATCCTCAAGTGTCCGTACGAGGTTCCCAAGTATTCCAAGAAGCGGGGAATCGTCCGGAAGTGTGACCTTTGCCATGGACGCCTGGCGGAAGGGGAAGCCCCGGCCTGCGTTCAAGCCTGCCCGAATGAA
>CAMCFL010000058.1 GCA_945873715.1 Akkermansia muciniphila | reverse complement strand
GTCGCGCGGTCAACTTTCCCTCAATGCCGCCTTCAATGCCGCCACCGGCACCCGCCCCGTCCTGATCCGCGCCGAGTCCGGGGTCGATGGCCAGACGCTGGTGGTCGCCGCACCTCGCCTGACCGACCTGACCGTCCAGGGAATTCCGGTCTTTGCGACCGCCATGCTTCCCGGTTCCCCGTTCTTCCGCACCGATCCGGTGAAGCTCTCCGCCATCGCGCTCCCGACGAACTCCGCTTCCGCCGCCAACCGCACCGAGTTCGTGGTCAAGGTCGAGCGCCGGGGCTACGACGGCGAGATCACCCTCGCCCTCGAGGGAGTTCCCGCCGGGGTCCTCACCACCGTCCAGCCGATTGCTGCCAAGGCGAAGGAAGCCACCGTCCAACTCCTCGTCACGGAAAAGGCCGAGGCGGGCAAGGAACACAAGATCGCCGTCAGCACCGTGTTCACCGATGCCGACCGCACCTGGCGTCAGAAGACCGAACCGGTCTCGTTGACCATCACGGCACCGGCCGTGGAAACCGCCTCCACCAATGCCCCCGCCGCCAAGCCCACGCCCTGAGATGAGCCTGGAAATCGGAGCACGATCCGCAGATGGCGCAGATGGCGCAGATAAAAGGCCCATTTCCAGCCAGATCTTCGAGATCCACAGGGTGAAATCGCCGATTCGTCTTCGCCGCCCCCCAAGCGCCTCCCCATCTGCGTTATCTGCGCCATCTGCGGATAATCCCCTCCGGCTTCCAGCATGACCCCCATGACCCCGATCACGCAGCCCCGCGTTCTCCTCCCCCACATCGCCGGGGGACCAGCCGCCTACCCATCCCTGATCCTCCTCGCCCTGCTCTCGGCCCCGCTCGCCGCGGCCGACGCCCCGGTGTCCTGGTACAAGGACGTCACCCCCCTCTTCAAACGGTCCTGCAACGGTTGTCACAATCCCAACAAGACCAAGGGCGACGTCGACACCTCCACTTACGCCGCCTTCGCCAAACCGGGAAAGAACGGTCCCAGCTACCTCGTGGGGGACCCGACCAAATCGCTCGTCGTCTCGGAGGTGACCGGCAAGGAACCCAGCATGCCGAAGGAAGGCGACGCCCTGTCGCCCGCCGAGGTCGCCCTGCTCGAACGTTGGATCCGCGAAGGGGCAAAGGACGATACCCCCGCCGACGCCTACAGCACCCGCATCACCGCTCCTCCCACCTACGCCGCGCTGCCCGTCATCACGGCCCTCGCCATCTCGCCCGACGGACGTTGGATCGCCGCTTCCGGCTACCATGAGGTGCTGGTGTTCAGCACCGCCGATTTCCAACCCAGGGGCCGTTGGGTCGGTGAATCCACCCGCATCGAGTCCCTCGCCTTCTCTCCTGATTCGAAGTCGCTGGCGGTCGCCGCCGGCGTGCCCGCCAGCCTCGGCGAAGTCCAGGTCTGGGACGTGGAATCCGGGAAACAGACCGCCGCCTGGAAACTCTCCGCCGATTCCGTTTACGGCATTTCCTGGTCGCCCACCGGCGATCGCCTCGCCCTCGGCGGGGCCGACAAGGCCGTCCGCGTCCTCGCTTATCCCTCGGGCAAGGAGATCGTCCGCTTCGACAACCACAGCGATTGGTCCCTCCAGACCGCCTGGCTTCCCTCCGGTACCCGCCTGCTCAGCGGGAGCCGCGACCGCGCCATCAAACTCATCGATGCCGTCAGCGGCCAGTTCATCGACGACATCAACAAGCTCATCGAGCCGGTCACCTGCATTGCCCGGCATCCGAAGGACGAAACCGTCCTCTCCGGCGGGGCCGAAGGCGGGCTGCGATGGTACAAGGCCAAGGAAAACCAGGAACGCACCGCCGCCAACAACGACGTCAATCTCGTGCGCGATTTCGAACGTCAGCCCGGTCCCGTCCAGGCGGTCGCCTTCAGCCCCGATGGTTCCATGGCCGCCGCGGCCATACCCAACGGCGAAGTCCGGATCTACAACCCCGCTGATGGCAAACGCACCGCCACGCTCGGCGGCCACGACGGGGCCGTGTTCAGCCTCGCCTTCAGCCCGGATGGAAAACGCCTCTTCACCGGCAGCTTCGACGGACTCATCCGCGAATTCGACCCCGCCAACGGTCGCCTCATGGGCATCCTCCAGCCGGTAACGCTGACGCCTTGAGCCCGGAGTTTATCCGCAGATGGCGCAGATGGCGCAGATAAAAGCCCTTTCTTTGGCGACGGCAATCCCAAGCGAAGGGTAGCGCCGATCCGGGTGCCTCTTGAGTTTGTTGTCACGATTGTAGGCCCGCTGCCCTCAGCGGGCGCTTTCATACCGCCGCCTGAGGGCAGGCGGCCTACATCCATGACAAACTCTGCGTTCCACACGCCCAAGCGCCCGAAGCCGGTCTTCATCCCGGAGGGATGGCAGCCATTAGCCCGGGGTCAGCGAAGCGCCACCCCGGGAATGCAGACGAAAAGACAATCAACCCCGGCAGGGGTTGCAGATCTGCCACCCCTCCGGGGCGAGGGATCTATTGGAGCGTGTGACTGCCCTGAGACCTGAAAACCGCAGTGGTTCATCCGCAGATGGCGCAGATCACGCAGATACAGGCCTCCGCTTCGGCAACAGCAAGCACACTCGGTGGATGAGCACCTTTTCCGCGCCTTCGACGCCCCCCGGGGTGCCTCCCCATCTGCGCCATCTGCGCCATCTTCGGATAGACAACCTCGATCACCCAAAAGACCCATCGCTCGCGCATGTCAGCGCTTGCCTGACTTCCCGATACCGTTTAATTCGTTCAGTGCAACTTGAACGAACTGGAACATCCGGTTCTTGGTCCTAGGTTCGCCCCTGCGAACTGACCGGCACGAAGTGTCCCCGGGGGGAGTTCCCAGATCCCAGATCCCAGATCCCAGTTCCCAGTTCCCAGATCCCAGATTCCAAGTCCCGGGACCGCGGGCGTTCCAGCCCGCTTAGGGACCCGCTACCTCTCCCTCCGATTCTCCCCTAGGCCGGCTCTGGCCACTGGTCACTGGCAACTCGTCCCCGGCCAAGTCCCGGGACCGCGGGCGTTCCAGCCCGCTTAAGGACCCGCTACCTCTCCCTCCGATTCTCCCCTGGGCCGGCTCTGGCCACTGGCTACTGGTCACTGGCAACTCGTCCCCGGCCAAGTCCCGGGACCGCGGGCGTTCCAGCCCGCTTAGGGACCCGCTACCTCTCCCTCCGATTCTCCCCTGGGCCGGCTCTGGCTACTGGCAACTGGTTACTGGCAACTCGTCCCCGGGACCGCGGGCGTCCTCGCCCGCTTTGGTAACCCGCACCCAACCTCTCCCGCCGGTACTCCCCGGAGCTGGCTCTGGTCACTGGCAACTGGCAACTGGGAACTCGTTCCTGGCCACTGGCAACTGGCGACTGGCAACTCCCCTTCCCCCCCATGCCCCTTCCTCCTTCACGGCTTGAGATGGTCGAGGTCACTGCGCGCCTCTGTCAGCGCTTGGGATTGCCCCGATCCAGTGGGCAGATCTTCGGACTGCTCTACCTCTCGCCCCACGCGCTTTCTCTCGACGAAATCGCCGAGGGCTTGGAACTGAGCAAGGCCAGTGTCTCGACCGGCACCCGACAACTCCTGGGATGGCATGCCATCAAACAGGTCTGGAAGCCGGGCGATCGGAAGGATTACTACGAAGTGCAGGCCGATCTCGCCGAGATCCTCCGCGCCAATTATATCGGATTCTTTCGTCCGAAGGTCGATGCCTCCAAACGCAAGCTGACGCTCCTGCTGGAGCTGTTGGATGCCGATCTCAAGTCCGGCCAGATCGACGCCGCGGATCATGTCGTCTGCAAGCAACGCCTTGAATCGCTGAGCAAGATGCAATCGCGCATCCAACGCCTCCTGCCCCTCGCCGAAAAACTGCTCTGAGTTCTGAAACCGAAGTGGTTTATCCGCAGATGGCGCAGATCACGCAGATAAAAGCCCATGCCCAGGCGACCGAATCCGGTCTTCATCCCGGAGGGATGGCAGCGATTAGCCCGGGGTCAGCGAAGCGCCACCCCGGGAATGCGGGCGAAAAGACAATTAACCCCGGCAGGGGTTGCAGATCTGCCACCCCTCCGGCGTAGCCGAAAATCAGTTCGAATCTCGCACCTCCCCATCTGCGTCATCTGCGCCATCTGCGGATAATCTCCTCCCCACTCCCATGAAAGGCATCCTTCTCGCCGGCGGCGCTGGTTCGCGCCTGTATCCCCTGACCCTCGTCGCATCGAAGCAACTGCAACCGGTGTACGACAAACCGATGGTCTATTACCCGTTGACCACGCTGATCGAAGGCGGCGTCCGCGAGATCTGCCTGATCTCGACCCCGCATGATCTTCCCCGGTTCCGGCAACTGCTCGGCGATGGATCCCAGTGGGGACTCCACATTGACTACCGGGAACAGGCGAAGCCCGAAGGCATCGCCCAGGCCTTCCGCATCGCGGCCTCGTTCATCGGATCAGATCCGGTGTCGCTCATCCTGGGAGACAACATCTTCTACGGCGGCGATGTCTTCACCCGGGCATTCTCCGACTTCCAGGGGGGAGCCACCATTTTCGGATACCACGTCCAGGACCCCGAACGCTACGGCGTCGTGGAGTTCGATGCCGACGGACGCGCCCTGTCGATCGAGGAAAAGCCCAAGGCACCGCGCAGCAACTATGCGGTTCCCGGGCTCTACCTTTACGACAACGAGATCGTCGGCATTGCCCGTGATCTGAAGCCCAGTCCGCGGGGTGAACTGGAGATCACCGACGTCAACGTGGAGTACCTCCGACGCGGCCAGTTGCGCGTCCATCGTCTGGCCCGCGGATTCGCCTGGCTCGACGCCGGCACCAGCACCTCCCTGCATGAAGCCAGCGCCTACGTGCAGACCATCGAGAAACGTCAGGGAATCAAGGTGGGCTGCCCGGAGGAGGCGGCCTTCCACCGTGGATTCCTCTCCCTAACGGAATTGAAGCAACAGGTCGACCGACTCCCCCGCTGCGAATACCGTACCTACCTCGAATCCGTGGTCGTCGAAGCCGAACGTTCGGGGCATTGAGGCCGTTCAATCTGGAAACCGCACAGGTTTATCCGCAGATGGCGCAGATGGCGCAGATCAGAGCCCGTGCCCAGGCGACGGCAAGCCAGTCTTCATCCCGGAGGGATGGCAGCGATTAGCCCGGGGTCAGCGAAGCGCCACCCCGGGAATGCGGACGAAAAGACGATCACGGATCCACGTTTCAGATCCGCTGAGCCGGGAGACCCGATTTTTATCCGCAGATGGCGCAGATGGCGCAGATAAAGGCCGCCCCCTCGTTGACCGCAAGCCCACCCGGCGGGTGAGCGACCTTCCACGTCTAAGACGCCTTCAGGTGCTTCCCCATCTGCGGAATCTGCGCCATCTGCGGATAAACCACCTCAGTCCCCCTGTTGATCCAGGGTGGATCCGTGGATGACCCGGGGTATCGCTTCGCTCACCCTGGGCTAATCGCTGAAACACCTCCGGCGTAACCAAAAAGAGGTTCGCGGTCCCGCCTCTCCCCATCTGCGCCATCTGCGCCATCTGCGGATAAACTCCTCCCCCTTTCCCCATCTGCGGATAAGCTCCTCCCCCCTCCCTCCATCGCCCCTTGAACTCCTCAAACCCCATCCTGCTGCTCGGTGGCCACGGATATGTCGGGAGTGAATTCTCGCGGCAACTTACCGCACGCGGCCATACCTTCGTCGCCCCTCGCAGCACTGAACTGGATGCCGGCAACTTCACGACCCTGCTGACCTGGCTGCGGGCGCATCGTCCGTCGTTCGTGATCAACTGCGCCGGCTACACCGGGAAGCCCAACGTGGATGCCTGCGAACTCGACCGGGCAGGGACCCTCGCCGGGAACATCCTGCTGCCCCAGACCATCGCCAATGCCTGTGCCGCGCTCGACATTCCCTGGGGGCACGTCTCCTCCGGATGCATCTATACCGGTGCCCGGATCCGTCAGGCAGATGGCTCTCTCAGGACCGAGAAGGACCTGATGCAACCGGCGCTCCTGGAGATCGTGCGTCACCAACCGGAGCGGGTGATCGGGTTCACCGAAGAAGACGTTCCCAATTTCAGCTTCCGCGACGGCCCGTGCAGCTTCTACAGCGGCACCAAGGCCATGGGCGAAGAGTCCATCGCCCACGTCGCAGGCGGTTATGTTTGGCGCCTCCGGATTCCATTCGACTCCGCCGACAGCCCACGCAATTACCTCTCCAAACTCCAGCTTTACCCCCGGGTTTACGACAATGTGAACTCGATCTCCCACCGGGCCGACTTCGCCCGAGCCTGCATCGAATGCTGGGAACGTCGGGTCCCCACCGGCATCTACAACGTCACCAACCCCGGATTCATCACCAGTCGTCAGGTCGTAGAGATGATCCGCGACCTCCTGAAGCCAGTGCGAACCTTCGAGTTCTGGACCGACGACCAGGAGTTCTACCGCACCGCCGCCAAGACACCGCGATCCAATTGCGTCCTGGATCCCGCGAAGCTACTCGCCACGGGGATTCCCATGCGACCAGTACTCGACGCCCTGGAAGATTGCCTGACTCACTGGCAGCGTGTTTAACAACGACGGCGCAACGAACGCAACGAACGCTGTTTGAACAACCACGAAGCAACGAACGCGACGTAAGAAAGTAATGCCGTTCCGTCGTGGCGGCCGTCGTTTCGTGGTTGTTCCAGCCTGCTGCGGCAAGGCGCGTGGTGGTTCACAACCACGGCGCAACGAACGCCGCGTAAGCAAGGAATGCCGTCTCACTCGTGGCTGCCGTCGGTCCGTGGTTGTTCCAACCGGCTGGGGCAGAGAACGTACTTCACAACCACGACGCAAGGAACGCCACGTAAGAAAGCAATGCCGCTTTACTCGTGGCTGCCGTCGCTCCGTTGTTGTTCCAGCCGTCCCCGTTCCCACCCCGCAATCGTGGTGGTTCAAACCGCTCCCATTTCAATCCATGAACCTTCTCATCACCGGCGGTTGTGGTTTCATCGGATCCAACCTGGTCCGGCAACTCCTTGCCACGGACTCGGTCAAAAGCCTGGTCAACCTGGACTGCCTGACCTATGCCGGGCATCCAGCCAACCTGCGGGACGTGGCGTCGGATCCGCGTTATCGCTTCGAAAAGGTGGATCTGCGGGATCAGGCCACCGTCGTGCGCGTCGTCCGCGAACACGACATCACCCATGTCCTGCATCTCGCCGCAGAATCCCATGTGGACCGATCCATCACCGGTCCGGCAGATTTCATCACCACCAACATCGTCGGCACCTTCAACCTGTTGGAGGCCTGTCGGACCCATTGGACGGGCGCGATGGCAGCCGGACGTGCGGTACGGTTCCATCACGTAAGCACCGACGAGGTCTATGGATCCCTGGGTGCCACCGGATACTTCACGGAGACCACGCCTTACGCCCCGAACTCCCCCTACTCGGCCAGCAAGGCTTCGAGTGACATGCTGGTGCGGGCCTATCACCACACCTACGGCCTTCCGACGGTGGTGACCAACTGCTCCAACAACTACGGTCCCTACCAGTTTCCAGAGAAGCTCATCCCGGTGGTCATCCAGAAGCTTCTCGCACGACAACCCATCCCCGTTTACGGCGACGGGATGAACGTGCGCGACTGGCTGTTCGTGGAGGATCACTGCCAGGCCCTGTGGCAGGTGCTGACCCGGGGCGTCTCCGGCGAGACCTATAATGTCGGTGGCCACAACGAAATGCCCAACCTCCGGATTGTCGAACTCCTCTGCGATCTGGTCGATGAGATGCGCCCCGATCTCGGTGGCAATTCCCGCCAACTAATCTCCTTCGTCAAGGACCGCCCCGGACACGACCGCCGCTACGCCATCGATGCCTCCCGGATCGAACGCGACCTCGGCTGGACCCCCGCCCACCGATTCGAGGAAGGCATCCGCAAGACCGTCCGCTGGTACCTGGACCATCAACCCTGGGTGAACGAAGTCCTGGGCCGATGATGGGGGCATGGGAGGAAGTTATCCGCAGATGGCGCAGATGGCGCAGATACTGAAGGCAACCTGATACCGCCCAGAAGGTGGTAGGTAGATTCTCCGACCTCCGCGGGACAGACCCGGGATCGCGGCCGTCCCCGGCCGCCTGGGAGTGTGAAACGTCCGAGACCTGCTTCGTTTACGAACTGAACACCAATGGAAGTAACTTATCCGCAGATGGCGCAGATGACGCAGATCATGAAGGCAACCGGATGCTGCCAAAAAGTCGATACACGAGACCTGCTTGACCTCCGAACGGATTGATCATGGAAGGAAGTTATCCGCAGATGGCGCAGATGGCGCAGATCTTGGAGGAGGACGGGGTACGCGATCCGGAAACCTACGCGATCATTGGTGCTGCCATGGCGGTACACAATGAACTCGGTAATGGATTCCTGGAGGCAGTGTATCAAGAGTCGCTTGCCCTCGAATTCTCCACGCGAGGCATCCCCTTTCAAAGAGAGGTCGAGCTCCACCTGACCTATCGCGGCACGCCCCTCAGGACCCACTACAAAGTCGATTTCATCTGCTCCGGGAATGTCATCGTCGAATTGAAAGCCCTCGGTGACCTGAGCACCGTCGAAGAGTCCCAAGTCATTAATTACCTCAAGGCTTCAAGGCTGTCCCGCGGTCTGCTCCTCAACTTCGGTCTCCCTCGGCTCCAACATCGGCGAATCGTCCTGTCAGATCATTGACGACAGTCTTTATCTGCGCCATCTGCGGATAATTGGTTTTCAGATGCGCCTGCGTGAATCCGCAGTCACTCATAGACCCGGGTTTATCCGCAGATGGCGCAGATAACGCAGATGAAGGCCAAGAAACGGCCGACGCAAACTCACCCAGGGGATCAGCACCTTTACACGCCATTGCCGCCGCCAAGCCCGTCCCTATCTGCGCCATCTGCGGATAATTGGTTTTCAGATGCGCCGGCCAAAGGCACTCCTGATCCACTTTGGCTCATCGCGATTAGCGCATCAGCGGTCTGTCCTCTGATCGTTCTCCGTTCCCGTCTTTATCTGCGCCATCTGCGCCATCTGCGGATAACCCGTCCCCCACCCATCCAAAGTCATGCCTTCCCTCGCCATCATCGGTACTGGTTACGTCGGCCTCGTCACGGGCGCTTGCTTCGCCGAGGTCGGTCACACGGTCCTCTGCGTCGACAACGACCCGCGCAAGGTGGAGATGCTCACCGCCGGTGGGATTCCCATCTACGAACCCGGCCTTGAGGATCTCGTGAAGCGCAACGTGGCCGCCGGACGTCTCCGCTTCTCCACCTCCACCGCCCAGGCCGTTCAGGAGGCGGACGTCATCTTCATCTGCGTTCCCACCCCGCCCCAACCGGACGGTTCGGTGGACCTCTCCTTCATCGAAGGCGTTGCCCGCGAGATCGCCGCCAATCTCACCAGTTATCGCATCATCGTCGACAAGAGCACCGTGCCGGTGAAGACCGGTGAGAAGGTCGCCGAGACGATCCGACGCTATGCCCGGACCAAGGTGGACTTCGACGTGGTGTCCAACCCCGAATTCCTCCGGGAAGGATTCGCCGTCGACGATCTCATGCACCCCGATCGCGTGGTGGTGGGTGTGTCCGGCCCCCGACCCGCCGCGCTGATGCGCGAGATCTACGAGCCGTTCAAGGCCCCGATCATCGTCACCGACACCAACTCGGCCGAGCTGATCAAGCACGCGGCCAATTCGTTCCTCGCCCTCAAGATTTCCTATATCAACGCCATCGCCAACATCTGCGAGGCTTCGGGCGCAAATGTCCTGGAAGTCGCCAACGGCATGGGGATGGACGAACGCATCGGACGGCGTTTCCTCAATGCCGGGATCGGGTTCGGCGGTTCCTGTTTCCCCAAGGATCTCTCCGCCTTCATCAAGATCTCCGAGACGCTGGGGCACGACTTCCGACTGCTGAAGGAAGTGCAAAAGATCAACGCCGACCAGATGGATCGGTTCGTCAAGAAGATCACCGACACCCTGTGGGTGCTGAAGGACAAGCGCATCGGCGTGCTCGGTCTCGCCTTCAAGCAGAACACCGACGACGTCCGGCTCTCGCCGGCCATCGAGCTCTGCAACCGCCTGCTCAAGGAGGGTGCGAAGATCCGCGTGTACGATCCCAAGGCGATGGAGAAGGCCAAACCCATCCTCCCCCCTGGCCCGACCGTCGAGTACGTCGACAACATGCAGGACGTGCCCGTGGGCTGCGATGCGGTCGCCATCGCCACGGAATGGCCAGAGTTCGGAAAGCTCGACTGGGCCAGCGCCCGCCAGCAGATGATCGCCCCCATCCTCTTCGACGGCCGAAACCTCCTCGATCGCCTCGAAATGGAGTCCCTCGGCTACCTGTACAAAGGCGTGGGACGTTGAGCGAAACCGGCTGGCATCCACGAATCCACGGATCCACGCTCCTGATCCGCTGAGCCCGCAAACCTGATTGTTATCCGCAGATGGCGCAGATGGCGCAGATAAAAGGACACTCGTCGACGGCAAGCCATTGCAGAGGGTAACCCTGATCGTCGCCCCGGGCGCCACACGCCCAAGCGGCCTGTGCCGGTCTTCATCCCGGAGGGATGGCAGCCGGTAGCCCGGGGTCAGCGAAGCGCCACCCCGGGAATGCAGACGAAAAGACGATCACGGATCCACGTTTCAGATCCGCTGAGCCGGAAGACCCGATTTTTATCCGCAGATGGCGCAGATGGCGCAGAT
>CAMCFL010000057.1 GCA_945873715.1 Akkermansia muciniphila | reverse complement strand
GTCATCTACGACCGCAACGACCGGTTCCTCGCCATCGGCCTCTACGACCCGGATTCGCCGCTGGTGGTGCGCGTCCTGCACAAGGGCGATCCGGTCACGTTGAATGCTGATTGGTGGCGGGCGCGGTTGCAGGCCGCTTTCGAACGGCGCCGCCCGCATTTCGATGATCAGACCAATGGCTACCGGCTGATCAACGGGGAATCCGACGGCTTCCCCGGGCTGGTCCTCGACCGTTATGGCGCGTGCCTCGTGCTGAAGATCTATACGCCGGCCTGGCTGCCCTGCTTGAAGCCCGCACCCGGCGACGTGTTCCCGCTCGCCGGTTTGAGCCTCATCGCCTTTCTGCGCGAACTGCTGCAACCCGACCGGATCGTCCTGCGCATGAGCCGCAATCTGGGAGCGTTCCGCGCCCAGGTGCCCTGCGCCGATGGCGGCAACCTGCTCGGCAACGATGCCGCCCCCTCCGTCGTCTTCCTCGAAGACGGATTGCGCTTTGAATCCGACGTGGTCCAGGGGCAGAAGACCGGGTTTTTCCTCGACCAACGGGACAACCGCCGCCGCATCGGGGCGCTGGCATGCGGCGGGGATGTCCTCAACGTCTTCAGCTTCTCCGGGGGCTTCTCCGTGCATGCGGCTCGTGGCGGAGCCCGGTCGGTCACCGACCTCGACATGAGCCCGCATGCCCTGACCTCGGCCCGACGCAACTTCGCCCTCAACCGCGATCATCCCCGCATTGCCGCGGCGACCCATCACCAGGTGCAGGCCGACGCCTTCGAGTGGTTGTCGCGCGCGCCAAGGGAAGCCTACGACACGGTGATCCTGGATCCGCCGTCGCTCGCCAAACGCGAGACCGAACGCGCCGGTGCCATCCAGGCCTACCATCGACTCACCCGACTGGGCATGGACCGGGTCCGGTCGGGCGGATTGCTGCTGACCGCCTCGTGCTCGGCGCATGTCAGCGAGGAGGAATTCTTCACGGCGGTGCGGACATCGCTGCGGGCCGACGGACGTCGCTGGGCCGAGTTGGAGACCACGGGGCACGCCCCCGACCATCCCGCTGGATTCGCCGAGGCCCGGTATCTGAAGGCGTTGTACGCGCGGGTAGAGTGAGGTTTCCCGCGCCGACGCGAGGCAATGCTCGCCCTGAAGAACAGAGTCTCCTGACGTCGTCTCCTACGAGGTGCCGACGGAAGCAGGCTCATTCTGGCAGTGGCGGGGAGCGTGGGTGGGCCGGGGTGCGTCCCCATGGAGTGAGGGTCTCCCCCACCTGTAAGAGCCTGTGACGCCTGTCACGAGACTCACTTCCATCGGGCGCGGAACGTGCGTGGGCCGCGGGGTGCCACTTGAGTTTGTCATGGATGTAGGCCGCCTGCCCTCAGGCGGCGATGTGAGAGCGCCCGCTACAACGGGGACAACCAACTCAAGATGCCCCTTGGGCCGCGTCGCTTCCGGATGGAGGTCAGGGTCTCCTTCGAAAGACCTATTGCCGAAACCCGCGCTCGGTCTCACAAGACCCTTAAACACCCGCAATTCACCGCCCCTCCCTCCCCAGATGAAGCTCCTGCGCTGCCCAGGTTGGGTCCGGACCCTGGCACAGAGCTTCTCGTCCATGCCGGAGCTCCTGCCCGAGCCCTTCGGAGGGGTCATCTTCATCCAGCGAAATGTCACCGGTCCACTCGATCTGGATCGTGACCGCCGCATCGATCCGGTCCTGTCCACCGAGCTCGCTCAGGGGTCGCGAAACGGGATCCGACGTTATCTGGCGCCAGCGCCCGGAACCCGGTTCGTGGGTTCAAGCACCACGACGAACCGATCCGTGAGCCCCTTCTTC
This sequence comes from Akkermansia muciniphila, assembly GCA_945873715.1. Taxonomy (GTDB): domain Bacteria; phylum Verrucomicrobiota; class Verrucomicrobiia; order Limisphaerales; family UBA9464; genus UBA6176. The sequence continues at coordinate 9,063 of CAMCFL010000057.1, read as the reverse complement.
GAACCTCCGGGCCCACCCATGACCGAGACCCGCGAGGCGGAGTTGGGCCTGGTCATCGACCCGTTGATTCCGCCGCCCCTGCTGACGAATGGATGGTTCCGGATCCATCGAACCGGAAGCGGGCTCGATGCGGCCCTGTTCCGATTCCGTCCGACGCCATGACGAACCATGCAAAGCCAAGCCGGGTCTGGCTCCTCCTGAAGTGGATCCTCGCGCTGACGGCGACCGTCCTGGCTCTGGCCGGCATCCTCATCGGCGCATGGCTCTGGAAGTATCGATCGATCGTCGGTGCCGGCCCCGGCACGCTGCAAACCCAGCCCCAGCCCGGAGAACGGGGGCAGTGGATGGATCCGTTCCTCGGCACCGGCGGCTATCCCTGGATGTGCGGCAACAATTTTCCGGGGGCCATGTCGCCCTTCGGCATGGTTCGGCTCGGCCCCGAAACCACTTCACTGGTCTTTGGCCGTCGGGCGCTCAACACCTCCGGATACTTCTACGGCGACGAACAACTGCTGGGGTTCAGTCACACCCGTCTCAATGGCACCGGTGCGACCGACGGCGGACACTTTCTGGTTCTCCCCTCCGTGGAATCCGTCTCCCTCAAGCATCGGGGTTCGGGCCCATCCGAGACCTTCTCCCATCGGGACGAACGGGCTTTTCCCGGATATTATGCGGTCCGCCTGCCCAACCCAGGGATCCTGGCCGAACTGACCGCGACCCGCCGCGTCGGCGTGCACCGATACACCTTCGAGGCTGGCCGCACTCCCCATCTGATCCTCGACGTGGCCAATGCCCTCGGCGGACGCCGGAGCACCTTGGCGAAGGTCCGCGTGCTGCCAGAGGGACGTGAGCTCGAAGGATCGGTGCACACCTTCGGCTCGTTCGCCGGCCGATATGGGGGACTCACCGTCCATTTCGTTGCGCGGTGCAACCGGGTCTTCGCCGGGTTCAGCACCTGGAGCGATGGCAGGCTCGTCCAGAACCAGGCCGAAGCCGGCGGCGACACGGCAGGAGTCCAACTCCGCTTCGCACCCAGCCCACTGCCGCAGACCCTCGAACTCCAGGTGGCGATCTCCCATGTGGATCTCGCCAGTGCCCGGGGAAATCTGGAGGCGGAGATGAGCGGCAGGGACTTTGATGCGGCGCTGGCCCTGGCCCAGGCCGCCTGGGAAGAAAGGCTCGGCTCCATCCGACTGGAAGGCGGAACGGAAGCTCAACGACGGATCTTCCATACCGCGCTTGGACGCGTGTTCCAGATGCCCACCCTGTTCAGCGACGCGGACGGACGGTACGTCGGACTGGATCATCGGGTGCATCGGGCCGAGGGCTTCCACTACTACACCGATCTCTCGCTCTGGGACACGTTCCGCACGGTGCATCCCCTGCTCTGCCTGATTGCGCCGGACGAACAACGGGACATTTGCCGTTCGCTCGTGCGCATGAGCCAGGACGGCGGATGGCTCCCGCGCTGGCCTTCCGGCCACGGCTACGCCAACTCCATGTTCGGCACCCCCGCCGACATCGTCATCGCCGACTCCTGGTTGCGCGGTGTCCGGGATTTCGACGTCGAGAGGGCCTATCAGGCCATGCTTCGGACGGCACTGGCTCCGACCCCGCCGGGTGCCGCCTTCTCGGGACGGGCTGGGATCGACGACTACCTGCAATACGGCTACTGCCCCACCGACCGGGTCGATCGATCCGTGGCGCGAACGTTGGAATACGCCTGGGCCGACCATTCCATCGCCCTGCTCGCGGAATCGCTGGGACACGCCGACGACGCTCAGCGCTTCCGGGATCGCGGGCAATCCTATCGCAAGCTCTGGAATCCGGAGACCCAGCATTTCCAACCCCGGGATACCGCCGGCCGATTCCCCGTGCCATTCAAACCGCTCCTCCTGACCTACCTCGACCGGGAAGGGAAGTTGACCCGGGACTACGTCGAAGGCAGCGCCCGCCAATGGCGATGGTGCGCACCCCACGACGCGCCTGGCCTGATCTCCCTATTCCCATCGGCTGAAGCGTTCGTATCGGAATTGGACGACTTCTTCCGTCAGTCGGATCGCTCCCTCGGCGACTGGACGCCCGGCTCCCATTACTGGCACGGAAATCAACCGGACCTCCACGCGGCCTACCTGTTCAACGACGCCGGCCGCCCCGATCTCACCCAGAAGTGGGTGCGTTGGATCCTGGAAAACAAGTACGGCACCGGATACGCCGGTCTCGATGGCAACGACGACGGCGGCACGCTGTCCGCTTGGTACGTCTTGAGCGCGCTCGGACTTTATCCGGTGGCCGGATCGGACCGTTATCAACTGGGTTCGCCGCTCTTCGCCCGGGCCGAGGTGCGGTTGAAAGATCAACCTCTGGTCATCCTCGCGGAGAATCAGGCCCCCGGGAATGTCTATGTCCGCTCGGTATCGCTCCGGGGCGTGCCTCTGGACCGACGCTGGATCAAACACTCCGAGATTGTCTCGGGCGGAGTCCTCAAATTCGAGATGGCCGCGGAACCGGATTCAGGCGTTCCTCGTCGCCTACCCGTAGGAGACGACGTCAGGAGACTCTGACCTCCATTCGAACGCGATCCGGCCCACGCACGTCCCCCGCCCGATTGAAGTGAGCCTCGTCACCTCGTCGCCTACGTAGGAGACGACGTCAGGAGACTCTCACTTCCCCTCACCGGCCGGCCCGTTTCAGCCATCGTTCGAACGCCTGGAGCGTCTCGGGACTGACGTGGTGCTCGATCCCCTCGGAATCCATGGCGGCCACGGTTTCCGAAACCCCGAGGCTGAGGAGGAAGGCCACGACAATCTCGTGGCGTCGCTTGCACAGGGTCGCCAGGGCCTGACCCTCGGCGGTCAGGAAAATGGCCCGGTACGGTTGGGACGTCACCAAGCCGGCCTGCCGAAGCCGGGCCACGGTCCGGTTGACCGTGACGTGGGTGACCCCCAACCGCCGGGCCAGATCCACCACGCGGGCTTCTCCCTCGGAAACCCCCAGATCGGCGATGGCCTCGACGTAGTCTTCCGCCAACTCGCTCGCATGCTCTTCGCGGGTTCTCTTCATTCCCGCCGCCTGAAGCGCAGGCGGACGCACCACCGGACGCTTCTTGCGTTCGGCGGCGGCAGGCGATTGCGGGTCTGATTTCACTCGATGTCGTGGCAGTGGGACACAGCGGCCTCCCCGGGACAGTCCGTCCAATCGAGCCGGAACCCGTCCGGCAGGAGGCAATCGCCGGCGTGCCCCTTTATGACCACGACTGGGTTGCCACTGGCAAGAGTGTTGTGACGGGGCGCGGCCCGGGACTTTCGGAGGGACGAACTCCGCGAGTCCGGCGGTTCGAGATTCCTTGATGATGACTCGCAGAGCTCGTCCACCCGAAGCTCGTCCATGGGTGCATCTAGAGTTTGTCATGGATGCAGGCCGCCTGCCCTCAGGCGGCGATGTAAAAACGCCCGCTGAGGGCAGCGGGCCTACAACGGTGACAACCAACTCAAGATGCGCCCCCTCTCCATGGGCACCCAGACTTTCCGTTGACGCCATCAGGTGGGCACATGTAGCTTAGGCTACACAATGAATCGATTGCTACTTCTGAGCCGCGGCTTCGCCTCGATCGCGACCGTGGCCGGGGGTGCAACCCTGCTCGGTGCCCCCCCCACCCCCCCCGCGTACGACAGATCCCGCGATTCCCTCCTTCATCCAACCCCGAAGGAATTCCTCCGTGAGATGAGCACGGATCGACCGGACAAGACCGAGTCCGCCTACTCGGTGGATGCCGGACATTTCCAGGTGGAGATGGACCTCGTGACGTACACGCGCGACCGGGACCGGACAGGGGGAGGAGATGTGAGCACCGACGCGTGGTCCGTGGCACCGATCAACCTCAAGGTGGGCCTCCTCCACGACGTGGATCTCCAGTTGATCCTGGAGCCCCATCATCGGGTGCGGACCCACGATCGGATCGCCGGCACGGTGGTCCGGCAGTCGGGATTCGGCGACACGACCGTGCGGATCAAGAAGAACTTCTGGGGCAATGACGGAGGGCCGTCGGCACTGGCCATGATGCCGTACGTCAAACTTCCCACCCACGACGACGGCCTGGGCAACGACGCCGTCGAGGGCGGGATCACCTTTCCGCTCGCGCTGGAACTGCCGGCGGGATGGAGCCTGGGAGCGATGACCCAGGTGGACGTGCTTCGCAACGATACTGGCTCGGGCCACCATGCGGGCTTGGTGAACACCGTGACGTTCGGCCACGATCTCATCGGAAAGCTGGCGGGTTATGTGGAGTTCTTCAGTGAGGTCAGCACCCAACGGGGTGATCCCTGGGTGGGCACCGTTGATCTGGGACTGACCTACGGACTCACGGAGAACCTTCAACTGGATGCCGGGATCAACCTCGGCGTGACCCGCTCCGCGGACGACTTCAACCCGTTCCTCGGCCTCTCCTGGCGCTTCTAGCTGCCCTTCACTCCCCATGAACTTTCAATCCATGCCCCCCATCCTTCCTCCTGGGACCGCGGGCGTCCCCGCCCGCCAGACGCCACGCCCCAACCGAAACACCGGTGACGGGCCCTTCCGCCGACGTCCCTTCCTGACCATCCTCGGCTGTCTTGCCCTTTTGGCCCTCGGGTTTACGCCGGTGCCGGCCTGGGCAGCGAAGAAGCGCATTGTCACGACCTTCACCATCATCGCCGACATGGCGAAGAACGTGGCGGGAGACGCGGCCATCGTGGAGTCGCTCACCAAGCCGGGAGCGGAGATCCACGGGTATGAGCCGACCCCCCGGGACATCGTCAAGGCCCAGAAGGCCGACCTGGTGTTGTGGAACGGACTGAACCTCGAACGTTGGTTCGAGCGGTTCTTCGGCAACCTCAAGAACGTGCCGAGCGCGGTCCTGACCGAGGGGATTGAACCCATCGGGATCGGGACCGGGCCCTACGCCGGAAAGCCCAATCCCCACGCGTGGATGTCCCCGCGCAACGCCGTCATCTACGTGGAGAACATCCGCAAGGCACTGGTGAAGGTGGACCCGGAAAACGCGGCCCTCTACAACGCCAACGCGAAGGCCTATTCCACGAAGTTCGAAGGGATCGAACGTGAGGTCCGGACCCTGCTCGACACCATCCCGGTTGAACAACGCTGGCTGGTCACCAGCGAAGGAGCGTTCTCCTACCTGGCACGCAATTTCGAGATGCGGGAACTCTACATCTGGGCGGTGAACGCCGATCAACAGGGAACACCACAGCAGATGCAGCAGGTGATCGATGGGGTACGGACCCATCGGATCCCGGTGGTGTTCAGCGAGAGCACGGTCAGCGACAAGCCCGCCCGTCAGATCGCCAAGGAGACTGGCGCACGCTACGGCGGCGTGCTCTATGTCGATTCCCTTTCGGCACCCGATGGCCCGGTTCCGACCTACCTGAAGCTGCTCGAACTGGATGCGGCTACGATCGTCAAGGGATTCAGCAAGCCATGAGCAAGGAATCAGCCGAACTGGAATTGCAGGTCCGCAACGTCACGGTCGGGTATCCGAACGGCAACATCGCGCTGCGCGACGCGACCTTCCATCTGTCCGCCGGTTGCATCTGCGCGCTGGTCGGGATCAATGGCAGCGGGAAGTCCACCCTGTTCAAGGCGGTCATGGGGTTTGTCCGGCCCATCCGGGGGGAAGTGCTGATCTCGGGTCAGCCGGTGAAGACCGCCCTGAAGCGCAATCAGGTCGCCTATGTCCCGCAGTCGGAAGAGGTGGACTGGAGCTTTCCGGTGAGCGTCTGGGACGTGGTCCTGATGGGGCGCTATGGCTACATGAACTTCCTCCGGATCTCCCGGGCCGAGGATCGCCGGATCGCCGCCGAGAGCCTGTCGCGGGTCGGGATGCTCGAGTTCCGGGAACGCCAGATCGGGGAACTGAGCGGCGGCCAACGGAAGCGGGTCTTCCTCGCGCGCGCCCTGGCGCAACGCAGCCGGGTGATCCTGCTGGACGAACCCTTCACCGGTGTGGACGTGAAGACGGAAGGCACGATCATCGAGTTGCTCCGGGAACTCCGGGCGGCGGGGCACATCATCCTGGTCTCGACCCACAACCTGGGGTCGGTTCCCGAATTCTGCGATCAGGTGGTGCTGGTGAACCGCACGGTCCTGGCCTTTGGCCCGACGGTCGAGATCTTCACCGAGGCCAATCTGGCGCGGGCCTTTGGTGGGACGCTCCGGCACTTCCGCTTCGACGAATCCACCGTGCAGAAGCACGACGGTCGAAGCGTGACCGTGTTGACGGATGAAGAGCGCCCCTTGGTCTTTGGAAAGGGCGGGCATCTGGAGTACGGGCAGCGCGCCGGCCGGGAAAGCGTGGTGGAACAGCGTGCGGAACCGGAGGACGGCCCGTGATCGACACGTTGCTCCTGCCCTTCCAATACGAGTACATGCTCAAGGCGATCTGCGTGAGCGGGCTCATCGGCGGCGTCTGCGCCTTCCTGTCGTGCTTCGTCACGCTCAAGGGCTGGTCCCTCATGGGAGACGCCCTGTCGCACTCGGTCGTTCCCGGCGTCGCCGTCGCCTACCAACTGGATTGGCCCTTCGCCGCCGGAGCCTTCGTGACCGGACTGCTCGCGGCGCTGGGCATGGGATTCGTGAAGACCAAGACCCGCCTGCGCGAGGATGCGGTCATCGGGGTCGTCTTCACCTCGTTCTTCGCCCTGGGCCTCCTGCTCATTTCGTTGTTCCCGGCGCGGGTGGACCTGAGGTCCATTGTCTTTGGCAACATCCTGGGCATCTCGGATCCGGACATCCTCCAGGTACTGATCATCTCCGGTGTCACGCTCGTCGTGCTCGGCCTGAAGTGGAACGATCTGAAACTCTTCTGCTTTGATCCCAACCAGGCACGCGCCCTGGGAATCAACACCACGGTCCTGCATTTCACCCTGCTGACCCTGCTCTCGGCCACCGCGGTGGCGGCGCTGCAGACGGTCGGAGCCTGTCTGGTGGTCGCCATGCTGGTGACGCCGGGTGCCACCGCCTACCTGCTCACCGACCGCTTCGGGATCATGATCGGAATTGCCGTGTCGATGGGGATCGGCTCCTCCCTGGCCGGCGCGTACGTCAGCTACTTCTTCGACGGTTCCACCGGGGGCTGCATCGTCACCCTGCAGAGCGCGCTCTTCGTCCTCGCCCTCGTCTTCGGACCGAAGCACGGCCTTTTGGCGGCCCGGGCCAAACGCCGGGCCGCCTTCCTTGCCTGACCCATGGAATCCCTCCTCGAACCCTTCCAGTACCCCTTCATGATCCGGGCGATGATCGTGGGAATCGCCATCGGAGCCGTGTGCGCCGTCCTCTCCTGTTTTTTGGTGCTCAAGGGTTGGTCACTGATGGGGGACGCCATTTCCCACGCCGTCCTGCCGGGCATCGTGGGGGCCTACGCGCTCCAGATCCCGCTGGCGATCGGTGCCATTGCCTCAGGCCTCTTCTGCGCCCTCGCCACCGGCTACATCAAGGCCCACAGCCGGGTGAAGGAGGACACCGTCATGGGAGTGGTGTTCACCGGTCTGTTCGCCTTCGGCCTCGTGCTCTTCACCAAGGTCAAAAGCGACCTGCACCTCGACCACATCCTGTTCGGAAACATCCTCGGGCTCGACCCGACCGACCTGCGGGACACGCTGGTAGTAGGCGGCCTCAGCCTGGCGGTCATCCTCCTGTTGCGACGGGACCTGCTCCTGTTCTGCTTCGATCCGGGACACGCGCAGACGCTCGGGCTGCGGACCGACTTCCTCTATTACCTGCTGCTCTCGTTGCTGGCGGTGACGATCGTCGTGTCGCTCAAGGCGGTGGGAATCATCCTGGTCGTCGCCATGCTGGTAACGCCGGGCTGCATTGCCTACCTGCTGACCGACCGCTTCAACCGCATGCTGTGGATCGCGACCGGGAGCGCGGTCTTTTCGAGCTTCTTCGGGGTCTACCTCAGCTTCCTCATCAACGCCGCCACCAGTTCCTGCATCGTCCTCACCCAGGCCCTGATCTTCCTGGCAGCACTGGCGTTCGCCCCCAGACATGGCCTGCTCCGACGCAGGAAAGGCCTGGGTGCCGAACCCGCGTCGATCCCGGATTCCGGATCCTGAAATCATTCCACCCGGAGCGCGATCAGTTCTTCGGTCGCGCCCGCGGCAACCGCACGGCGACCAACTGGCGGCGATCGCGGGCCAGAAACCACTCCCCATCCAGCGCCGGACCGGCACGCACCGCGGAGCCCAGGATTTGCGCGCGACAGAGCGGCTTCCATTCCTTGCCCGAAGCCTCCGCCACGATGAGTTCGCCCGATTCCAGCAGCACCACCAAGGTCTGGTCGGCAAGGAGGACCGATCCAACGCCGGTCCGCGGCGATTCCCATTGGAGGCGCCCGGTCGAGGCCTCGATGCAGTGGAGCGCCGCGCCCTGTTCCTGTCGGCCATGGAAGCCGTAGATCCATCCTCCCGACCGCACCGGCGACGAGATGTGCGCCGAGAGCGTATCGTCATTGGTCCAGACCGGTTCGATCGCACTCCCGGGCGTCCACCGCAACAAGGCCGCCCCGGCGTTGTAGCTGGAGGTGACGAAAATGCCGTCGGAGTCCACCAGCGGTGTCGCCGCGTTGACCGACGCCTGCTGGCGGGACCGCCAGGGAAGGGCGGCAAGCACTTTGCCGTCGGAAGGATCGAGCACCCGGACGCCCGCGCGATTGAAGACGATGATCCGCGGAAGCCCGCCGAACAGGCCCATCACCGGGCTGGCGTACCCAGCCTCGTCCTCGGTGGATTTCCAGAGGCGCTTGCCGGAGGCGGCATCCAGCGCGACCACCCCTGCCCCGTCCTCGCCGCCCAACTGAACGATGACGCGATTGGAGACGACCAGCGGCGAACAGGCGAAGCCGAAGAAACCCTTGTCCGCCCGGGTCTCCTTGGCCAGGGGCACGGTCCATCCGGCCTTGCCATCCGCGAGGCGCACCGCCGACAGACGGCCCTCGGCACCGAAGGTATAGACCCATTCACCGGCGATGCAGGGCGTCCCACGGGGTCCGTCGTCGAACCCGAAATCGTC
>CAMCFL010000056.1 GCA_945873715.1 Akkermansia muciniphila | reverse complement strand
CTGGCGGGCCTAGTCATCGCCGTGGGTGAAGTCGTCGACGACGCGATCATCGACGTGGAGAACATCGTGCGGCGTCTGCGCCAGAACCGATTGCTGACTGACCCGCGACCGGCGTTCCAGGTGGTTCTCGATGCCTCCCTGGAAGTCCGTAGTGCGGTCGTGTTCGCCAGCCTGATCGTCGTGCTGGTGTTCATCCCGGTGTTCTTCCTGCCGGGATTGACCGGCACCTTCTTCCGGCCACTCGCCTTCTCCTATGTCGTGGCGATCATGGCCTCGCTGGGAGTGGCGCTCACCGTGACGCCGGCGATGTGCCTCCTGCTGCTGCCAGGGGCACCCGAACGACGCCTGGACGCGCCGCTGGTGCGCTGGCTCAAACGGATCTACGGCAGCGTCCTTCCCCGCCTGATCGGCAGGCCTTACGCCGCCATCGCGATGCTGGCGGTGGCCTTCACCCTCACCGGCATCGCCATTCCCCGGCTAGGCGAGGAGTTCCTCCCCAACTTCAAGGAGCGCGATTTCCTCATGCACTGGGTCGAGAAACCCGGCACCTCGCTGGAAGCCATGCGCCGCATCACCGTACAGGTCAGCAAGGAACTCCGGGCCGTCCCCGGCGTCCGCAATTTCGGATCGCACATCGGCCGGGCCGAGGTCGCCGATGAAGTGGTCGGCCCCAATTTCACCGAGCTGTGGATCAGTCTCGATCCCAAGGTCGACTACGACTCCACCGTCGCGAAGGTCCAGGAGGTCGTGGACGGGTACCCGGGATTGTACCGGGACCTGCTCACCTACCTGAAGGAACGCATCAAGGAGGTCCTGACCGGCGCGAGCGCGACCATCGTCGTCCGCATCTTCGGCCCGGACCTGGTGGAGCTGAGGAGCAAGGCTCAGGAAGTGAAGCAATCGATCTCAGGGATCAACGGCGTGGTGGACCTGAAGGTCGAGGCGCAGGCTCTGGTGCCACAGGTCCAGGTCCGCCTGCGTCCCGAGTCCGCCGCGATGCTGGGACTCACTCCCGGTCAGGTCCGGAATGCCGCGACCACCCTCATCCAGGGCACCCGGGTCGGTGAACTTTATCAGGACCAGAAGATCTTCAGCGTCGCCGTGTGGGGCGAGGAATCCCTCCGGACCGACGTCCAGGCGTTGAATCGTCTGCCCATCGAGATCCCCGGTGGCATGCTGGTCCCGCTGGGAGACGTGGCGGACGTCGAAGTGGTGCCGGCTCCCAACGAGATCAAGCGCGAGAACGCCTCACGCCGGATCGATGTCACCTGCAACGTCCGCGGCCGGGACCTGGGCGCGGTGGCCCGGGAAATCCAGGACCGGGTCAAGACGCTGCCGTTCGCACGCGGTTATCATCCGGAGATCCTCGGGGAATACGCGGCCCGACAGGAGTCCACCCGACGATTGCTGTTGCTGGCCGGGTTTTCCATACTGGGAATCCTGGTGTTGTTGCAGGTCGATTTCCAATCCGCCCGGCTCACGACGATGGTGGCGCTGACGTTGCCCTTTGCCCTGATCGGCGGCGTTGCTGCGGCCTTCCTCGGCGGCGGCGTGCTGTCCATCGGGTCCCTCGTGGGCTTCGTCACGGTACTCGGCATCGCCGCCCGCAACGGGATCATGCTGGTGAGTCACTACCGCCATCTCGAAGTGGAGGAAGGGATGCCCTTCGGCGTGCCTCTGGTGCTGCGCGGGGCGGAAGAACGGCTCGCTCCCATCCTCATGACGGCGTCCTGCGCCGCTCTGGCCCTGCTGCCGCTGGTGGTTGCGGGGAACATCCCGGGACACGAGATCGAGTTTCCCATGGCCGTGGTCATCCTGGGCGGACTGGCGACCTCGACGGCACTCAACCTCTTCCTTCTGCCGGTCCTGTACGCGGCCTTTGGCCAGAGCCGGAGGAATCCATGAGCCACTCCCCGGACCAGAACCCATCGGCCCGGCGCACGGCCGGTGAACCGAACCTGAGCGAACTGCCCCCCGACCTGGCAGGTGCTGGTTTTAGCCAACGTTTGAGGCAGGCATCGGTGGTGGAACGTCAGGCGGCCCGAAACGGTGCACTGCTGGTTGGGTTCGTCGGGGTGATCCTCCTGCTGACCGGTTGGCTCGACGGACCGAGCTATGATCTGTCCTATCTGTTCCGACCCTCGACCGTGGTTCAGGACGTCGTGATCGTGGGCATGGACGACACGTCGCACCGCGAGCTTTCGCCCCGGCCGGAGGCCCTCTGGGATCGCGCCCTTCACGCCCGGTTGGTGGAGCGTCTGACCCGGGCGGGCGCGAAGGCAGTCGGGTTCGACGTCCTCTTCGATTCGCCCAGCGCGATCGAGATGGAGCGTTCCGGGTTCGTGGAGAACCCCACCGACCGCGCCCTCCGCCAAGCGATGGACACCAACGGCCACGTGGTGATCGGGGCGAAGCTCAGGCGGGACGGAGTGAGTGCGCCCAGTCCGTTGTTCCGCGGCGATGGCCGTTGGGGCGTGGTGGAGATTGCCGCCGGGGACAGCACCATCCGAACGCCAGTCACCGGAACGCCGCAGGCATCGACCTTCGTCGGACGGGTGGCCCGATCCGCCGGGACGGGCTCGCTTAACCGTCCGCCGAGCGCATGGCTCAACTACTACGGGCCGCCGGGAACCATTCCGACCGTCAGTTACCTTTCCGCCCTGGCCACCAACGAGACCCCGGACGTGGTGTTCTCGAACAAGGTCGTGTTCATCGGGGAGACCGCGACGCTTCCCCCCGCCCGCGACGACTTCACGTCGCCCTATTCCCGGTGGCGCGAGGCCCGCATCAATGGGGTGGAGGTCAATGCCACCAGCTACCTGAACCTGGTCCGGGAGGATTGGCTTCGTCGGTTGCCAGGGTGGATTGAACTGGCGGTCGTGCTGCTCGTCGGAAGCGGCATCACCTACGGACTGGTCTTTGTCGAACCACCCCGGGCCGTGGCCATCGGCCTGGCCGGCACCCTCACCCTCGGGATCGGCCTCGCCAGCCAGGTCTGGTTCACGCGGCTCTGGTTCCCGTGGATGGTGCTCGCCGTCGCCCAACTGCCCGCGGCGGTCGTCTGGTCGGTGATCGTGCGCTCCCGCATCCTGTCCGCCGAGGATCGCAAGCTCCGCAAGTTCCTCGCCTCTCGGAAGAACAGCCCCCTCGTCACGCCCCCGACTCCCGACCCAACCCTGGAGTCCGATGACACCACCCGCCTGATGGAAACCGAGAAGCAGGGCCGGATGGCGGCCCCGATGCTCGCTCCCGGAGCCATCCCCCCGGTGCCGGATCACCGCATGATCCGCTGCATCGGCAAGGGAGCCTATGGGGAGGTATGGCTGGCAGAGGACATGATCGGAAAGTCCAAGGCCGTGAAACTCATCCGTCGCGCTGCCTTCAACAACGACGTCCCCTTCGAACGCGAGTTCAAGGGTCTCCAGAAGTACACTCCGATTTCCCTCTCCCATCCCGGCCTCGTCCACATCCTCCACATCGGCCGCAACGATGCCGGAGGCTTCATCTATTACATCATGGAGGCCGGTGACGACGTCAGCGCCGGTCAGGCTTTCGATCCGAAGACCTATGCCCCCCGCAACCTGGGGACCGACGTGGACGCACGCGGTCCACTGCCGGTCCGCGAGGTGATTCAGACCGGCATCGGGATCGCCGAGGCGCTTTCGCACCTGCATCGTCACGGCCTCATCCACCGCGACATCAAGCCCGGCAACATCATCTTCGTGCACGGGCGCCCCAAGCTGGCCGACATCGGGTTGGTCACCGAAATCGCAACTCCCGGCCGGGAGGTCACCTTCATCGGCACGCACGGATACATGCCACCCGATGGACCAGGAGCCCCCTCCGCCGACATCTACAGTCTGGGCAAGCTGATGTACGTGACGCTCACCGCGCTGCCCGTGAGCAGTTACCCGGAAATCCCCGTCGCCCTGCTCCAGTCACGCGACGGGGAAACGATCCGCAAACTGATGAGACTGATCGAACGCGCCTGCAAACCGATGGAGTCGGATCGGTACCACGACGCCGAGTCGTTCGCTGCCGACCTGCGGGCGCTGGGGTAACCCTGATGGCCGGAGCTCGTCCCGCCGTTGGGTGCATCCGGAGTCGGTTGTCACGGATTCAGGCCCGCTGCCCTCAGCGGGCGCTTCCTCATCATCGCCTGCGGTGAAACAACGGCGGTTTCGAGGTCGAAGGGGCTGATCCTTGACACCATCGATCGATCCACCGACCGTCATACGCATGGAATCCGTCACCGTCTCGCCGAAGTTCCAGGTCGTTATCCCACAGAGGATTCGGGAGCGCCTTGGAATCCGTTCCGGGGAAAAGGTCCACGTCATGGCCTTTCAGAACCGGATCGAGATGATCCCCTTGCGGAGCATGCGCAGCATGCGCGGCTTCCTGAAGGGGATGAGCACCGACTTCGAACGGGAGAAGGGTGACCGGCTGTGAACGTGGTGGATTCTTCGGCGTGGCTGGCGTGGTTCACGGACGGGGCCGATGCCGACTCGTTTGCCGCGGTGATCGAGGAGACTGATCTCCTCGTCGTCCCCTCCATCTGCATCCTGGAGGTATTCCGGTTCATCCGACGGGAACGGGGTGAAGACGCCGCCCTGGAGGCCGTGTCCCTCATGCAACGCGGATCCGTGGTCGACCTCGACGCCACCCTGGCGATGGATTCCGCGGAGATCGGGCTGACCGAGGGATTGGCCATGGCGGACGCGATCATCTACGCGACGACCCTTCAGGTGGACGGCACGCTCTGGACGCAGGACGCGCACTTCCGGGACAAGGCCCACGTCCGCTATTTCTCCAAGGGAAGCAGCGTTCAGGCGCATCCAGAGGGGCTCTGACGGACCGCTGACAGCGGTTCACGGACTTCCGGGTGCATCTTGAGTGGGTCACCGTTGTAGGCCGCCTGCCCTCAGGCGGCGATGGGAAAGCGCCCGCTGAGGGCAGCGGGCCTACAACGGTGACAACAAACTCCAGATGCACCCCGGACTTCCGGACCCCCTCCCGGAGTCTTGCCGCCATTGAACACCTTCCCCAGTCTCGGGAAAGGATCCTTCCCCCGATGAGCAACGCATCCCAACCCAGACCCGATGGAGCGCAACAGAAGCGGCTCCTGATCAATATCGTCTCCGATACCGTGGCCGCCCTCGCCGGGGACGGCGCCGATGCCAGCGAACTGCCCCTGCACAAGGCCAGCGTCGCCGCCGCCATTTACCACTACTCCATCGACGCGCTGGGCTCCCAGGAGATCGCCGGACGCCTGGCCAGCGATCCCGCCTTTGGACTCTGGTGCCAGCACGGGGTCCCGTCCTCGGAGGACATCGCGCGGGTCCGCGATGAACAGGGGGAGATCCTCCGGCGCGGACTGATCGAAGCCCTGGGCTGGGCCTGGAATGTCCCCCTTGGCAGTGTGATCACCGGGATGCCCACCCAGGCCTACGCCCAGAAGGTCACAGCCAGGCGCAACCAACAGTTCAACAGCCAGTCGGACGTGGAAGCCGAGGCCGACAAACGCATCGCCGCCGCGGCAGCGGCGGATGTGGGGACGGCAAGCTGAGCTGGCTCTGCGGCACTTCGATCCCATGCAGACTTCCCATCCGAGGATCAGCCGGATCCGTCCGATCCCAAGGCCCCACCGATTTGGACTGATCTTCCTCCTCCTGGCCGGGGCGATTCTCCGTGTGGGGGCAACCCCTGTCCAGACACCTCCCGGGCTGGTCGCCTGGTGGTCCGGAGAAGGATCCGCCGCAGACCGGGTTGGCCTGAATCCAGGAGCACCACTCGGTGCCCTCAACTATGCGCCGGGCAAAGTCGGTCAGGCCTTCTCCTTCAACGGCACCGACGCCGGCGTCCGCATTCCGGCTTCGCGTTTGCTGGATGTCGGACAGGACCCCGGATTCACGCTCGAATTCTGGATCAAACCCGACGACGTCCTGAGCCCGCATCCGCTCGTCGAATGGGGGGAGGCCAACAGCTACTTCTCAACGACGCTCTTCATCTCTGCGACCTCGGGAACCCGAACACTCCATGCCGATGTGATCGATCTCGCGAATGGCGACCACGTCCTCCAGTCGGGTTCGGACAGCGTTCAGGCCGGGGTCTGGCAGCACGTCGCCATGACCTACGACAAGGCTTCTGGAACGCTGCGGTTGTATCGGGATGGGACCGTGGTCGGGAACGCCCAGATCGGCACCGTCACTGGGAAAACCCACCCGGACCTGCTCCTGGGAGTTAGACCGGCGGGACCCTTGAGCGCGGCGGAGCACTATGCAGGGCTGATGGACGAGATGAGCCTGTACCGGCGCGCGCTTTCTGCGTCGGAGATCGCCGCGATTGTCGCCGCCGGCACGGACGGAAAGATCCAGACGTTGGCCCCGATCCTCGCGATGCCACCTGCCGGGCTCATCGCTGCCGCCGGTTCCACGGTCACACTGTCCGTCACGGCCGGCGGAACGGCTCCGCTCTCGTACCAATGGCTGCGCAACGGCGTCGCCCTCCCGGGTGCCACCAACGCCACGCTCACGTTGGACAACGCCCGTCCCCCGCAATCGGGCCAATATACCGTCACGGTCACCAACGCCGCCGGCTCGGCGACGAGCGGGGAAGCGCAACTGACCGTCCAGTAGGACACCCAATTCACCGCGCGGGCCGGAGCAACCTTTCGCAGCGTGAATGGTGCCACTGCCGTTGACTACGACGGCGACGGTGACGTTGACGTCTTCGTTCCCGGCCGGGCCGAGCGGGGGGATGCAAACCGACTCCTGCGAAACGAAGGCTCCTTCAATTTCACTGAATTGAGCGGAAGCCCGCTGGCGACGACGGCCCTGAGCGGGGATGGCGCGGCCTGGGCGGACGTCGACAACGACGGTGACCTGGACGTCCTGATCGCGACCACCGCCAACCAGACGGATGCCTTCTTCCGCAATGACGCCGGAGGCTTCACCCCCCTCGAACTCGGCGCGAGCATCACCGGATTCGCCGCCAACGACTACGGAGCGATCTGGGGAGACTACGACAACGACGGCTGGGTCGATCTGTACTCAGGCCATTGGTCCGTTCATCCCCCGCGATTGTTCCGAAACCAGGGGGCTCTCAACTTTTCTGAAACGGGTACCTTTCCAGGGGCAACCCTCGCCGAAAGCGGCTCCCAAAGCTGGGCCGACTTCGACGGGGACGGCGACCTGGATCTGGTTCTCTCGGGGGGCACGCCGGGTCTCCGACTGGTGCGCAATCTCGGCAAGGGTCAGTTCCAGATCCAGACGCCTGCCGCATTCCTGCCCCAATCCGCCAACTCCAGCGGGGTCAGCTTCGGGGACTACGACAACGACGGCGACCTCGACCTCTTCGCGGTCTTCTACAACGAGCCGGATCGCCTCTACCGCAACGACGCCGGGACCTTCAATCGCGTTCAGGATCCCGCCCTGGACAACCACGACGGCAGCCCCGGCAACATGGCCTGGGGTGATCTCGACAACGATGGTGACCTGGATGTCGTCGGCCAGCAGACCGGGGGCGGCATTTTCTTCCTGCGCAACAACGGATCAAGCGGATTCAGCCGCGAATCCCTTCCCGGATCCGGCATCCCGACGTCCTTCTTTACCGGAATCGTCCCGGCGGACCTCGACAACGACGGCGACCTCGACCTGCTGACCACCGGTCTCGACGTCGCCCAACCGATACTGGAGAACACGGGGAATCCTGCCGGGTGGCTTCGTGTCCGTACGATTGGCCGTGCCTCAAACCGCGCTGCCATCGGCGCAAAAGTGCGGACTCTGGCCCGTATTGACGGGCGCGACGTCTGGCAGTTGCGTGAGATCAGTGGGGGGTTTGGCTACGGGCTCCAAGGACCGCTCGAAGCCCACTTCGGCCTGGGCGACGCCACGAACGTCACCACGCTTCGGGTGGAGTGGCCGTCGGGGAAGGTCGAGGAGTTCAGCAACATCGCGACCAACCAGTTCCTCACCGTGACCGAATCCTCGCTGGTGCTCAAGCGAACGACGCTCGCCTTGGCGGTGGGGGCACGCGGGGCGTTCGAGGCGTTGCCGGGCACCAATCGCCTCACCTATCAATGGCGCTTTCAGGGCGCGGACTTGCCCGGCGAAACGAATCGCGTGCTCGGCTTCCCGAACGTGACTCCCGGTCAGGCGGGAGATTATATCCTGCGCGCCACTTCGACCGACGGCGTTGTGGAGTTGACGGCGCACCTTGATGTCGTCTCGACCCTTAACGGTGGCTTGGTGGCAGATTACCATTTGGATGGGAACGGGCTGGATGCGGGACCGAACGGGTTGCATGGGAGCCTGAGTGGCCCGACCGCCACGACCGACCGTTTTGGGTTTGATGGACAGGCGCTGTTTTTCAACGGTGCGGGCGCAGAAGTAGTGATACCGGATTCGCCCAATTGGTATCTGGGAGCGGGTAACTTTACCCTTGTTCTGTGGGCGCGTCTCCAAAGCGCTGGGAATTTTGCTCTGGTGACTCAATATACCGAGAATTTGGGAGCCTCCCAATTTGGATTCACCGCCTACGACGGGTATTATTATTTTCACACAGTGTGGTCCGGCACGAGTCAAGTGGGAACTGCGTTGACCCCACCGCCCGGATTGTTCGCTGGGCAATGGAAGCAAATCGGCGTCATCCGCAATGGAAGTTCAATCCGATTTATCCTCGATGGTCAGGTCTTTCCTGGGGACAACCCGACCACTTCCGGTCCTTTGAACGATCCCAGTGAACCGATCCGGATCGGGGGACGGGGACATCGAGACCTGTGGTTTCACGGCGCGATGGACGGATTGCGGTTTTGGAATCGAAGTCTCACTGATACGGAGGTCGCGGCCCTCTTTGCGAGCGAATCACCCGAATGGATGGCCTTCACGCTGCAACCCGTCGGCGGCACCTTTCCTGCCGGGCAGACGGTGAACCTTTCAGTGCAAGCCAGTGGTGTGGGTTCATTCACCTACCAGTGGTTCCGCGACGGCCAGACGCTGCCAGGCGCCACCAACGCCACGCTCACCTTGGCCAACGCCCACCCGGTACAGTCGGGCGACTACACGGTGGTCGTGAGCAATGCGGGTGGCTCCGTCACCAGCCAACCGGCCTCGGTACAGGTCAATCCGGTCTACCAGTTTACGCGCCAGCTTGCCGGTGCCATCGCGACCGACGTCAGCAACGCCCAGGAAGCCCAGTGGGTGGACTACGACCACGACGGCGACCTCGACCTGTTCGTGGTGAGCGTCAACCAGCAGAACCTTCTCTATCGGAACGACGGTAGCGGGGAATTCTCCCGCATGAATGCCGGTGCGCTGACCCAGGACACGGCCACCTGGCAGTCGGCCGCCTGGGGGGACTACGACGGCGACGGAGATCTGGACGTGGCCATGGCCGTCCCCGGCGGATCGATCAACCTTTTCCGACAGAATGCCGATCATGGCTTCACCCGGCTCGCTCCGCCCCCATTGAACGGAGCATCAGGCAATCTGACTGGAATCTCATGGGTGGATGTGGATCGGGATGGCGCACTGGATCTGTTTCAACTCAACAACCTGGGGCAGCCCTACCTTTTCCGGGGCAATGGCACGGGCGGCTTCACGGCGTCGTCGGCTTTGGCCGGCCTGATCCCCGCTCCGAACTACGGGGGAGCCTGGGCGGACTACGACGGCAACGGCTTCCCTGATCTCTACGTCGCCACCTACGAAAACGCCCTGCCCGCCCTGCTGCGGAACCGTGGCCCGGGCGGCTTCATCCAGGACGCCACCGGAGCGATCGTGACGGAAGACGGTCGTTCGACCACGGCAGCCTGGGCCGACTACGACAACGACGGCGATCTGGACCTCGCCGTAGGGAACTTTGATGCGGCCGCGGTGAACACGCCGGTGCTGCTGTACCGCAACGAGGGCGGCGGTGCCTTCACGCGGGTCTCGGGGGCCAACTTTCCACAGCATCCCCGACGGGTGTACGGGCTGAGCTGGGGTGACTTGGACAACGACGGCGACCAGGACCTGTACGTGGCCTGCAATCAGGAGAACTCCGACCTGCTCTACTACAACAACGGCAACGGCACGTTCACGCTGCTGAATGGGATTGGCGAGTTCGGTGCCTTGGTCAACAGCGGTGGCGAATCCACCTCCCCAAACTGGGTGGACTTCGACGAGGACGGGCGCCTGGATCTGTCCGTCGCCAACGCGGTGGGCAACCTATTCCTCTTCCGGAACGACTCCCTCGGGCTGGGCAACTGGCTGGAAGTGCGCGCCCTCAATGCGGCCGGCGTCGAGGAACTGGGCGTCGTCATTCGGGCAACCGCCAACCTCGGCGGCGGCAGCATCGTCCAGCGGCGCGACCTGAACGGTGGCGGCTTCCACAGCACCGAACCCTTGCGCGCTCACTTTGGCCTGGGCGAAGCGACGACGGTGACGACGCTGCGGGTCGAGTGGCCGTCGGGGCGGGTGACCGAACTGCTCGACGTAACGGTGAACCAGGTGTTGACGGTCAATGAACTGCCCGCGGGCACGCCCGTGGTGCGGGTGAACGGCAGGTTGTCTCTGAACCACCGTCACGAGTTCCTGACCCACGACCCGGTGAGCGTCGGCGTCCGTAGCTCTTTCCCCAACGTCTTCTATACCATCGACGGTTCCCCGGCCGACTTCACTTCCACGCCCTATACCGATGCGGTGGAAGTCGCTCCTCCCGCCACGATCCATGCGATCGCTTACGACGCCGACTTCGCTCAATCGGCCGAGGCGGCGCCGGTCGAACTCGTCTTCCTCGACTCCTTCGCCATCACCCACTCCACCCCGGGCGGAGGCGGCATCGTCTTCGATCCATTCCTGCCGGCCCATCCCTCCAATTCGATCGTCCGAGTGACCGCCACCAACGCGCCCGGCTGGTCGTTCCTCCGCTGGGAA
>CAMCFL010000055.1 GCA_945873715.1 Akkermansia muciniphila | reverse complement strand
ACTGCCGCGGAGATCAAGCGCCTCTATGACGCGGCGAAGGTTTCGCCGGTCATCACCAAATCCGTCGCTTCGCCGAACGGCTACCCGAGCACGCCCTGGCCGCTTCTTTTCCAGGGTGGGTCCGCGACCCTGAGTGTCTGGGCCGAGGGTGCGGAACCGTTGACCTATTCCTGGACCAAGGACGGCGTTCCCATTGACGGCGCAACCGGTACCAACCTGGTCATCAACACGCTGGTAGAGGGAACTCCCGTCTACGCGGTCACCGTGTCCAATGCCAATGGCGTGGTCACCGACACCGTCGAGTTGGAGGTGGTGATTGCCCCTCCGAGCTTTGTCACCAACCCGATCTCGGTGGCCCGGTTTGCAGGTTCTTCCTTCACCCTGTCGACCGTCACCGGTGGAAGCACTCCCCAGACCTTTCAGTGGAAGCGCAACGACATCGTCATTGATGGCGCCACCTCGGCCACCTATACGGCGACGGCCACCCTCGCTGACAATGGGGCCAGTTACACCTGCGTCGCCAGCAACGCGGCCGGAGACAAAACCAGCACCGCAGCGGTCCTGACGGTCCTTCCGGCGGCCACGGGTTATGCGGCGTCGGTGCTCGCCAGTGAACCCCTCGGCTACTGGCGTCTGGGTGAATCCCAGGGAACGCTTGCCCTTGACTACATCGGCAACAACAACGGCGTCTATACCGCGGCCACCCTGGGACAGGCCGGTTACTCGGCAGTGGATTCCAATACCGCAGCGGCCTTCTCGGGACCCGACAGCTTTGTCGGCCAGATCAGCGGAAGTCAGATCAACCTTGCAGGCAACTCGGTCAGCTTCTCCATCGAGTGCTGGGCCAAGGGTCCGGAAGGGCTCGTGGATGAATCCGCGTTGGTCGCCAAGGGGACGGGTTCGGATGGCACGACGGCCAATGAGCAGTTCGCCCTCGACATCGCCTTTGGCAAGTACCGGTTCATGACTCGCGGCAACAACAACGTCGTGTACTCCGCCGAGGCTGAGGCGGGGCCTGATGGCAGTTGGCAGCATGTCGTCGGCGTCTACGACCAGTCGGATCCGGCCTCACCCCAGATGAGGATCTACGTCAATGGTCAGCTCTCCGGGGCCGGCCCGGGTCGCCCGGCGGCCAACAACGGGGTGCGATCCTCCACCCATCCCATCTCGATCGGTTCCAAGCGCCTGGGCAACGCCCCGCTCTATGATGGAACCTTCAACGGAAGCATCGATGAGGTTGCGATCTACCCGAGGGCCCTGACCGAAGAGGTGATCGCGGCCCGGTACGGTGCGGCCTACGGTCCGAATACTCCCCCGCAGATCACCAGCCAGCCCAAGCCGGGAACGAATTATGTCACGCTGACGACCACGTTCTCTGTGAGCGCCTTTGGCACCATCCCGTTGTCCTATCAATGGAGGAAGAACGGGGTGGAGATTCCGGGAGCGACGGCCTCCAAGTATACGGTGGCCAACGTCTCCGCGGGTGATGCCGGCGATTATACCGTGGTGGTCGGCAACCCGGTCACCTCGATCACCAGCAGTCCCGCCAGGCTCAGCGTGCTGCCGGTCCCGACCTCCGAACCCTTCATCCCCGGCCTGGTGGCGCATCTCCCGTTCGACGACACCCTGATCGACCGGACAGGTCGCGGGAACAATGGTACCGCGTTCCGCCAGACGCAGAGTTCCAGCAACGTCGCTGCTGCGGTGTACGTCGACGGAAAGATTGGCAAGGCGATCGCCTATAGCTCCGATTTCGGTGAGCCCGCTGCGGCGGGTGCGACGACGACCACCAACACTTCGTATGTCAGCCTGGGCGTGCGTCCGGACTTCCAGTTCGGAACCAATACCAGCTTCACGATCGCGTTCTGGATCCGGTTGACCCGGGACTTCATCGGCGGCGACCTGCCGTTCTTCACCACCACGCCAGGATCCCTCGGTGGACAGGGCATCGTGCTGGCTCCCGCGTACGGCTATGGCAACGGCAGCGGTGCCGAGCCGGATCCAGCCCCGTTGAACTACGGCGGTTGGGGCGCTTCCCTGTTCGACGAGGGTTCCGCTGAAGGTGCCCGGATCTATGGCGATCTGGGCAGCATCAACGACGGCGACTGGCACCATCTGGTCTATGTCTTCGAGCGGAATTCCCAGTTGGTGACCTACCTCAACGGCGCGGTGGCAAAGTCGGTCAAGATCGACGGAACCACCACCGCTGCCGCCAAGACGATCGATACCGGACTGTCGGCCACCATTGGTCAGGATCCCACGGGTCGCTACGCCGAGACGGGTGCCGCGGACATGGATGACCTCGGCGTCTGGCGCCGGGCGATCTCGCCGCTGGAGGCAGGGGCCTTGTTCGTGGCGGGCAAGAACAACCTCAGCTTCGTTGGGCGCGGCTTGTCCATCGAACGCACGGGTGCGACCTACACCCTGGACTGGGATGGCGGCCAGCTTCAGGAGTCTGCCACCCTGACCGGAACGTTCACCGACGTGGTGGGTGCCCGGTCGCCGCTGGTCATCGTTGGAGCGGGTGACGCCCGGTTCTACCGGCTCAGGTAGCCTTCGCCGGTTGCGAAAGCCCCCTCCCACCCGGGAGGGGGCTTTTTCTTTCCCGCCCTGGACTCGGAGCCGGGCCCAACCAGGCGAAGGGGTTCCAATCGTTCATTGGACGAGGCTCATTCGGCTCTCACTCTGCTCTGGCGGGGCATGGTCGAACCTCCGAAACTCCGGGCGGTTTCCATGCTCAAGTTCCTTCAGTCCCTCGTTTCCGCGGCCGCGCTCCTCTCCTGGGTGGGTGCTGCCGGTCCTCCCTTGAGGGCGGCCTTTCCCGATCTCGATTTCACCACCACGGCCGACCTCTCCGGATGGGAGTCGACCCACGACGTTGGCCCTCTCAGCCGGGGCCCGGAGGGCCTTGCCATTCCCATCATCGGTGCCGATCCCTTCATCACCAGCCCGCCGCTGTCGCTGTCGGGGACCAACGATCTCATGGTCGAGATCCGGCTCCGGTCGGAGACCGGCGGACGCGCCCAGTGCTTCTGGTACCGGGACGGCGCGCGGGAAGAGGCATCCGCCCATTTCGACACCCTGACCAACGCCTGGACCGATGTGTGCCTTGCCTTGCCGCCGGGTGGGGAGGGTTGGCGACTTCGTCTGGATCCGCCGGGCAGTGGTGGGACCGCGCACCTCGCCTGGATCCGGGTCAGCCCGCTGGGCCGGCGCGGCATCACCCGGGTCACGGCCACGGGCCCGAACCTGGAGATGGCCGCGGTGGGAGTGACGGGCGACTGCGAGATCGTTGAACTCGAGCCCCAGGCCACCTATTCCGACGCCCAGCCGTGGATGACGGTCCATCGCGTCACGTTGGAGGGCCGCGGCGTGTTCACCGTCCCGCGATTCGTTGCCCGGACCGAGCGATCCCGGGATCGTTTGACCTCCGGCTTCTTCCTTCGGGAGAAACAGGCGGTCTTCGGACATCGGCCCACCGGACCGATCCGGCACGTCGAGGAATTCCGCGACACCGCGGCGTTGAACACCCCGATGGTGAAGGCCGGCGGAAAGAAGGGATTGCAGGTCCAGATGGTGGACGATGCCCTCGCCCTCGGAATCAAACACGCGGCGCTCAACGTCGATCTTCCGTCCCTGTTCGACCCGGTCCTGTTGGCCGACAGCTACGTCTGGTTTTCCAACGGGGTGGAGTTCCGCTTTCGCAAGGCCGCGGTGGATGCCATCCCAGTGAAGCCGTTGTTCGATGCCGGCGTGTCCGTGTCGCTCATCCTGCTGGCTTACGCCTCGGGAGAACCGGATCGCGACGCGCTCTGGCTTCACCCGGGCTACCATCCGCAGGCTCCCAACCGGCTGGGCGCGTTCAACACCACCACTCGCGACGGCATGGCATCGTACCTCGCCACGATCGAGTTCCTCGCCCATCGATTCTCCCAGCCGGATGCGCGCCACGGGCGCATCTCCCATTTCATCGTGGGCAACGAGGTCACCGCCCATTGGCACTGGGCCAACATGGGGGATGTCCCGGCGAACCTCTTCATCGCCGATTACCTGCGCACCGTCCGCCTCACCCAGGCCGCCTCGCGCAAGATCACCGATGCCATCCGCGTCTGTCTCTCGCTCGATCACCACTGGAACCTCACCTACGGCAACCAACCCACCCGCGCGATTCCTGGACGCCGCCTGATCGATGACTTCAACCGTCTGGCCCGGATGGGTGGAAACTTCGACTGGCAACTGGCCTACCATCCGTATCCGGAAAACCTGTTCAAGGCCGACACCTGGAAGGACCCGTCTGCCACCGCCGGGCCTGACACCCCGCGGATCACCTTCCGCAACCTCCGGGTGTTGACCGACTACCTGCGTCGGCCCGAACTCCATTGGAAGGGGGTTCCCCGCCGGATCCTGCTGACCGAACAGGGATTCCACTCCGACGGCACGGAGGCTGGGGAACGATTGCAGGCGGCGGCCTACGCCTATGCCTGGCAGAAGGTCGAGGCGGAGCCGGGCATCGATGCCTTCATCCTGCACCGGCACGTCGATCACCGGCATGAAGGCGGACTGAACCTCGGTCTGTGGCGGCGCAAACCCGATTCGGTGGCCGATCCCCTGAGCCGGAAGCCGATCTACGATGTGTTCCAGGCAGCCGACACTCCCCGTCGCGAGGAAGCCTTCCGCTTCGCCCTGCCCATCATCGGGATCACGAACTGGTCCGGGCTATAGGAAGGATCGGGGGGTGACGGCGGCCCGCCGGTACTGGGGGTGCGACAAGGTCGGTCAGCCGAAGTACCGGAAGATCGTTGTGAGGATGCCCGTGAGTTGGAGCACGAGCATGGGAACAACCAACAGAAGCCCGATCCGATGGGCGTGCCGCAGTTCCCACCGGACGATCAGCCCTTTCCATCCCAGGAACGCCACCGGGATGAGCATGCAGTAGATGCCGATGAGATACCGGCCGTGCAGGCTGGGGCTGGCCGTGGCACTCCTGGCACCAACCGCCAGGATCACCAGGGCCGCCAGCAGGCCGAGCCCGACAAACAGGAGCCGACCGAACCGGACCCGGTTCCGGCGCTGGGAGATCCGCCAGAGCTGGATGGCCAGACCAGCGCCGAGCAGGCTGGTCAGGAACCAGCGGATCCACTCCGGCATCAGGGTGTCGAGGTATCCGTCGGACTGCCAGAAGAGCCGGGAGAGCATGAAATCCGCATCTCCCGGACCCCAGGAGGCAATAAAGGATTTCAGGACGTTCCCGGTATAGGCACTCACTGACGGGGCTGGATCGGGCGGCGCGGGGAGGTCGGCACGGGGAAGGAGTTGGGCTTGGTTCGGGATGAACTCCCAGCCCGGCACGGCCTCCATCAGCATTCCGAGTTGGGGAGCCGGCCAGACGGCGTTGAATCCCAGGAGCGCAATCACGGCCACCGCCAGTCCGCCCACCCAGCGCATGCCCCGCCCCCGCCCGTCGCCGGGGTTCAGCGGGAACCCGGCCGAAGCCACCCTTTCCACGATCGCCAGACCCCCGCAGGCGATCAGCACCAGCATCCAGTAGGGCGGAACGGGCACCTGCAACAGTTCGGTGATCTTGCGGCCCACCGTCAGTCCAATCTCGGCATCGTACTCCTTGAAGCCGATGCCGCGGGCAAGCAGCAGCCCGGCCGCGAGAGCACCCCATCCGGCCCAGCCCACCGATCCCTCCTCCGACTCCTCGGAGCCGTCTTCGGCGGAACGACGGGGCCGAAACAGGGCCAGCCCGAGCAATCCGAAGCCCGGAACCACCGTCATGAGGATCCCATTGATGGAGGTCTGGACCACGAGCCCGATGACCACCCCGAGCAGCAGCAGGACACGCCATCCAATGGTGTCCTGATTCACCGCGGCGGCGAGGACCGCCCCGATCACCAGGTAACCGGCCAGGAGAATGGGGTAATTGGACATGTTCATCGCGAAATAGCCGAGCGACGGGATCAGCACGAGGCACCAACCCATCCAACCCGCCCCGGCCTGGAAGCGTCCGCTCCGGGCCAACACCGCCCCTGCCAATCCGACCGCAAGACTCACCAGGACCAGATTCACCAGGCGCATGCGGAACACCTGGTCCGGAGCAGAGGCCTCCGCCATCCAGCCGTGGGTGACCTGCACCAGGCGCGCCGCCGTTGCCGACCGGGCGAATGGGCGCAATCCCCAGTTCAACGGGGAATCGCTGTAGAAGAAGCGGAAGGGCTCCTGAGTGTCCGCCACCGTGAGCTTCTGATGGGTCCGTCCGAACAACCTTGCGGCGTGAACCTGCTTCCCGAAATCCCAGCCGTTGGTGACAGACCTTCGGTCATTCATCTGCAAGTGCGCCCCCAGGACATGCACATGCTCGTCCACCCCTTGGTAGGCCGGGTGCAGGATCAACTGGATCAGGCCGGTGCCGCCAAACACCAAGGCCAACGCGAGACCCGCCCAGGCAGGCCGGAGGGATGGCATCGGCTCCGTCCCGCGGCGGGCCATCCACACCACGCCGGAAGTGATGAGCAACACCGAGACGCCCATCCACAGCCAAGTCCACAGGGCCCCGGTTCTGCCCCAGGTGGCCGCGACGACCGCCGCGCGGGAGACTCCTTCGCCCGGTGACCAGGTTGTGACCCGACCATGCGGATAGGCCCAATGGATCTGGTCGTTCACACCACGCACCGGTGCCGCCCATTTGCCCGGGCCTCGCGGTGGCGGGGCTCCCCCCGCAATCGCGGAGAGGTGACATCGGATCCCCACCTGCACCGGATCATCGGTCCACACCGTGACCCGCCAGCGCCGGAGAACCTGGGTCCCGATCTGGTCCACCGACTGCCTGCCCTCACGGCCCGTCAGGCTCAGGAACTCAACCAGGCCTTCGGTCCGCAGTTTCTGACCCGGGCGCGCCGTCCAGATGGATCCTCCGTCCAGGTCGCGGATCTCGCCGCGGAGCAGGCGCGTGACCACCGGCTTGTCCGCGCCTGCTTCAGCCATTCTCCGTACGTCAAACTGCAGGTCGATGCTGCGGAGCCCCTCGCGCGGCAGGCCTTCCGATTCTCCAAATTCAAGGAAGTGCGGATGCCCATCCGCACCGACGGACTCCGTTTGCATCGGCAGGGAACGCGACCTTGGGGCGTATCCCAGGAAAGACGAATCATCCCACGACCAATGCTCCAGAAGCTGGGTCCGATAGTCGATTCCCCGACCCGCCAGCACCCAGACGAGCGGCAGGGCGAAGATCAGGAGCACCAGGAAGCCAAAGAAGAACCCGGACCGACCCCCCGATGAACGGGTGGCTTCCGGGGCGTCCGGACGGCTGCGATGCCGTCGGGAGCCCGTTGGCACACCGACCTCGTGCGCAGGGGGGACCCCCGTCCGCGAGGTTCGGGCTTCACCCGAAACCGGACTGGAGCTGGAGCGGTGCCGTGGCATTTGAAAGTCAAATCCTAGCGCAAGGGTTACCGCGGAGAGAAGCGGTGGTTCAGCCTTCCCACATCCGGAGCAGATGCCGGATCCCGTCATCGACCTCTCCGGGATCGGCCACGGTCTGCGCCACTTCCTCCCAGATGCCGAAGTCATCACCAAGACACAGCAGCTTCTCCTGGATTCGATGTCTCATCGGGATTGGAAGTCCTCAGGGTTGCACCCGCACGAACCGGGCGCTGCCGCTGGCGGGATCATACACCAGCCTCTGCCCGGACGGAGGCACGGGAACCGCCGCCAGAAACCCCGCCTTCACCAGCTCGTTCAGGTCCCGTGGCCACCGGTCTTCCGCCATCTGGAAGTGCTGCAATGCCTGCTGGACCTGGGCCAGCGAGATCACCTTCTCCGAATGCTTCTTCGCCTGGCCCTGCGCCGCCAGGTAATCGAGCGGGGCCGTTGCCGGCGAGCGACCGGAGCCGTCGGCACCCGGCTTGGCACTGGACCCGTCGCCACAACCGGCCAGACCCACCGCCATGGCGGCAGCCAGTGCCCACCGGAACCGTCGCGTTGGCAGGGATCGTTTCATGGCGGGATCCCTTACTGCGAATCCGGTTTCCCGGCGAGATCGATTCCGGGCGGGGGCGGGGAATGGACCGAAGTCCTCAGTTTCAAGATTCAAGTCGTCGCGGGTTCCACGAACCCAACGCGTACCGACGGACGTGCCGCCCGCGGTCCCGGGACGACTTGAACCTTGAAACGGAAGGCTTCCCCCCTCGCCGCGTCAGCGCCGAGCACGGATTGGGTCTGGCGTCCGGGTGGGGTCTGGGGTATAAGATGCACCGATATGCTTTTGAAATCGGAGTTCAGCTGGCTTGGGGCGGTCCGCCTGGCGGTCGCATCCCTCAGCCTGACGTTGGCGGTACAAGGCCAGAACAAGATCCGCGAGGAACTCCTCCAGAAGGATTTTCCGTTCCAGGGCGCGTGCATCAACGCCAATTTCCCGAAGGAAAACGTGGCCATGAAGGGCCTCGCCATCCGGCTGGGCAACGATGCCACCATGTTGTTCGACACCGATCTGCTCCGCATGGCGGCCGGTTGGAGCGGCGGATTCATCAACACCCGGGGCGTGGTGTTTGACGGCGGCCACGGCAATCATCCGGCCATGGTCGGGAACCAGGCCTTCGGAACCGCCATGGTTCCGGGCGTGGCCGGCGACAGCGGCACCTTCACCGATGCCCGCCCCGAACCGTACGGGCCGATCAAGGCCGATCTCGGCCGTTGGGATGGCCTTTACGTCAACGGCATGGACGTCCAGCTGGCCTACACCGTCCGCGGCACCAAGGTCCTCGAGCAGCCCAGCTCGCTCACCGCCAACGGGGAACTCGCATTCGTCCGCACCTTCCGCATCGAACCCCCGAAGACCGGCCGCATCTTCAGGCGCCAGCGCACGGCGGAGACCTTCTCCATCCTGCTCGCCGATATCGAAGGCGGCCAGGGCAGCGTCGAAGGCAGCGCCGTCCGCATCCAGGGCACCGACGGCAAGGTCACGATGATCGCCGCCGCCGGTCTGCCCAAGGGGTCCGGGCTCAAGTTCCAGGACGGCCGCGTCAGCCTCACGGTGGCCAAGGGCACCTCGCCGACGGTCTTCAAGGTCACGATCTGGAACGGAACCGAATCCGCCTCCTCTTCGTTCGCCCAGCTCGCGGTGGGAACGCCCGTGTTCAAGGACTTCTCCACCGGCGGCCCGGCCCACTGGCCCGAAGCCGTGGTCCTGAAGGGGCAGCTCAACTCCTCCGCCACCCCCGACGGTGCCTACGTCACCGACGCCATCAGCGGCCCGGAAAAGAATCCCTGGAATCGCCGGGTCCGCTTCGGCGGGCTGGACTTCTTCAGCGACGGCACCCGCGCTGCACTGTGCACCCATGACGGCGACATCTGGATCGTCTCGGGCATCGATTCGACCCTGGAGAAGCTCTCCTGGACCCGGTTTGCCTCCGGCCTGTACGAACCGCTTGGCCTCGAGATCGTCAATGACGTGATCTACGTCTCCGGTCGGGATGGCATCACCCGCTTCCAGGACTTCAACAAGGATGGCTCGGCCGATTACTACGAGAACTTCAACAACGAGATCATGTCGACCGAGGGGTTCCATGAGTTCGTGTTCGATCTCCAGACCGATGCCGCCGGCAATTTCTACTTCGCCAAGGCCAACCCGGTGAACGGCGGCGGCCGTGGCTTCGGTGACATGAAGGCCTCCCGCGGCAATGGCAGCGTCTGCTCGCATGCCGGCGGCCTCTTCAAGGTCAGTCCCGATGGCAAGAAATTCGAAGTGATCGCCCGCGGCCTGCGCGCCCCGAACGGCATCGGCGTCCGCGCCGACGGACAGGTGACCACCTCCGACAACGAAGGCACCTGGGTCCCCACCACGCCGATCAACTGGGTCGACGGCAAGACGTTCCATGGCGTCGTGAACTCGATGACCCCGAAGGAGCAGGCCGACCGCTTCTCCCCGCCGTTGATGTGGCTTTCGCATAATGACTATGACAACTCCGGCGGCGGCCAGATCTGGGTCACCAGCGACAAATGGGGTCCGTTCAAGGGCGAGTTGCTGCATGAGTCCTACGGCAAATCCAGCCTCTACCTCGTCCTGCGTCAGGACATCTCCAACGGACGTCAGCAGGCCGGCGTCGTGAAGTTCCCGCTCAAGTTCACTTCCTCCGTCATGCGCGCCCGCTTCCACCCGGCCGATGGCCAGCTCTACGTGGCCGGCCTCTCCGAGTGGCAGTCCAATGCTGCCCGCATCACCGGCTTCGATCGCGTCCGCTACACCGGCAAGCCCGTCTACACCGTCAGCGGCCTGAAGGTCGTTTCCGGTGGCGTCGAACTCGCCTTCTCCCAGCCTCTCGACAAGGCCTCCGCCGAGGATCTCCAGAACTGGAGCGGCAAGCGCTGGAACTACGTCCGCTCCGAAAACTACGGCTCCCCCGAGGTTGGCGTGAAGGATCCCACCAAGAAGAGCCGCGAGAACCTCAACATCACCGCGGCCAAGCTCTCCGCCGATGGCAAGACCGTCCGTCTCCAGATCGAGGACCTCCGTCCCGCCATGCAGCAGGCCATCAAGTGGGACCTCCAGGCCCGCGACGGCACCAAGGTTGCCCAGGAAATCCAGCAGACGATCCATGAGGTCCCCGGCGTCGCTGCCGTGAACTGATCCGATCGTCCGGATCCGTTTCCTCCCAACGCGCCCGCGGCCCCCGCCGCGGGCGTTTTTGTGGGCGTCCCTCCATCGGGGAGGTCGAAAGCCGGACGGAACGGCTGGGACGGAGCGGCGGTTGGAAGATTTCAGTTTCAAGTTTCAAGTCATCGCGGGTTCAGCGCTCGACCTCGGAGGCGGCGGACGCGCCGCAGTTGGCTTGAAACTCCCGTCCTTGAAACTGGGACGACCCCATTGTCTTGCAGGTGGATGCCATTCCCTCGGGTGCATCTTGAGTTGGTCGTCACGAATGTAGGCCCGCTGCCCTCAG
>CAMCFL010000054.1 GCA_945873715.1 Akkermansia muciniphila | reverse complement strand
ACACCATTCCCTCCCCCGACGCCTTGCAGTGTATTGGTCCTCTCCTCTGAGGTCACGGACTCAGAAACGGCGGGGTTTCCCCCGGCTCGGGCTCGTGGAGTCGGCGGAAGGTCTCAGGCGACAATAAACGGACTCCTTCGCCGCTCCCTTGCCGGGCGTGGCTCATCAGGTATTTCGCCAGGTCGAATAGGGAGGCGTGGACCGTTCCTGCGGGCCCCAGCGCCGAGGGATTGTCCGCGAACCGTCCGGGAGGGGTGCCCACAGGCCTGTCGGAGATCCATTGGTGGCCCCAGGGCTGATTGGTCCAGCCGCGTTCGCCGGGTGCGCCAAAGCCGGCGGTGGACATACCCAACGGCCGGAAGACCCGTGCCTGCATCAGGTTTTCCCACGTTTCGCCGGTGACAGCCTCCAACATCATTCCGGCGAACACATATCCTGAGTTGGAATAAAGATAGCGTGTGCCCGGGCTGGCCGCGGGCGCATTGGTCGTCACGGCGGTCAACCAATGCAACCGGCGCTCCCTGATTGGCCCCCTGCGTTTCCAGATCTCTGGCCAGATGCCTTGCTGGACGAGGGATTCCTGATCGGGCGCACCGCCCCGATGCCGGAGCAGTTGACTCAGCGTGACCTCCCGCCAAGCGGGATGCATGTGGGGAACCTTGGGCCCGAGGATCTCACCGAGAGAATTCGTCCAGGTCAGGCGTCCTTCCTCGACCAACGTCGCGGCAAGGGTCGCCGTCATCGATTTGGTGAGTGATCCATGATGCCAGCGGTCCCCCAGCATGGCGGGCGCGTCCGTGCCCTCGACCCGGACTCCCACGACTCCGGCGGCAACGACCCGATTGGAACGGATCAGCAGGGCACCGAGAGCGGGGACGTGGTGTTTCTCGCGAAGTTTCTCCAGCATGGGTCGCAGATCGGCGACCGACTCCGGGACCAGACGAACCTCGCCGATGCCTTCGGGCAGTTCGCGTCGGGGCCGAACCCAGTCGGAGGCCCGTCCCAGGATGGCTGGTTCCAGAACGCGCCATGCCTTCCCGTCGGAGCTCCCTTCAAGCCGATAGACGGAATTGAATTTGACGGGGAACCGCACTTCGTCGACGCCCCGAGCCGATCCTTGCAGGAGGCAGCCGATCAGCGGGAAGACGACGGGAAGGAGGCGACGGAAGCGGGTTCGTGGGTTCATCAGTCGTACTGAATGACCACCTGTCCAGATTGGAGGTGCACCCGGACGATCACCAATCCGGCGGTGCCCCGGAGTTGGAAGAAGGTTGAGCCCGCCGACGGGTCCAGGGTGAAGGTGCGGGCGACGGGATCATGATTGCTGCCGACGGCGGGGATGAAAGGCCCCTGTGGGTCCGCGGCCTGTTCGAGGGTGGGTGCAGCAGGAGCCTTGGCGATGGAGGCGTCCAGCCAGGTGCGGCGGGGCATGACCCGGGTGGAAAAGAAGACCGCTGGGACCGGCGAAGTTCCCTCGATGGGCTCCAGTACCCAAGCCGAGTTCGATTGGCGGTAGAGTCCGCGGTAGTCGAACAGCGTGCCGTTTTCGCCGGTGCCTGTCTCGCTGGTGTTGAAGGCTGCTTCCACTGCGAAATGGATCGCCGCGAGCTGCCATTCCTGACTGCGGCGAACAAAAAGGGGGCCCCCCGAATCTCCCAGCGAAATGCAGGCTTCGTCATTCCCGATTCCGCCATCAAAGGCGCATCCGGCCAAGGGTCCGTAAAGACCTATGCTGGCCCCATCGATCCGATGGGCGATCGTATTGGTGCCCCAACGAAGCCGGCCATCCAGACTCCCCCATCGCCAGCCGGCGAGAATGGGGCTGTCATCAACGCGCTCGGCAAGGATCGGCGTCCCCCGCGCGGTGCCACGACCCAGGATCATCACGGATTCCCCGATGCGGAGGTCCTGAAGGACGA
The DNA here is from genome assembly GCA_945873715.1 of Akkermansia muciniphila. Lineage (GTDB taxonomy): Bacteria > Verrucomicrobiota > Verrucomicrobiia > Limisphaerales > UBA9464 > UBA6176. The sequence goes on along the minus strand of CAMCFL010000054.1, from coordinate 9,098 downwards.
TGGGCGTCGTGCTCCCAAACTCGCCGCTCACATGCCAGAGTCTGAGATCCGATGCTGCATCGGTTTCAAACCCAACGGTTCGGTAGCTGCGCCCGTTCCAGTCAAAACGGTCACCCACTTCGCCGCCGATGTGTGCCGCCGTGAGGAATGACGATCGACCCACCGGGACTCCGCAGAAGGCATTGAAATGGCCAGTCCACTGCCATCCTGAGTCTGCCAGCGATCCGGTGGGGGCACTGGCATTGCGGTCTGCTCCTCCGGGGCCGAAGACGACCACGGCACCCAACTGCCCGTGGATCAGCGTCCAGAGCAGGGATGCAACGGCGCACCTTCGAGTTGACCGCATTTGCATTGCCGAGGGTGGCATTTCGGCGCGGCGCGTCCAAACCTGCTTGCCGCGAAAATTCCCGCTTCCATTGCGTGGTGGTGTGGCCAGCCTTCGAGCACTCCCATGAATCGCGTTCTAGCTGCCGTCATCGTTGCCCTCGCCCTGATGCCAGGGATCACCCTTGCCATCGAGCCTGCCGATCTGGCGGGGACCTGGGTCCATGCCCGGATTGAGGTGGGCGGAAACGTCGTCGAGGATGACAACGTGGCTGCGGCGGAGATGGAGATCGCAAATGGCAAGTACACCTTCCGCATGGGGGATCTTACGGCCAAGGGAACCGTCCGTTTCGACACTTCCAGGAAGCCTGCCCAGATTGATCTGACCGAGGTCGAGGGCCGGAACGTCGGTCGAACGCTCCTCGGGATTGTCGAGGCCACCACGGACGGTTGGCGGATGGCGGCCGACATGGAGGGGGCGAGCCGGCCAGGCACGTTTGTTTCGGACGGGGGCAACAGCCACATCCTGGCAAGCTATAAACGGAAGGTCGGCACGGTGCGTCCATTGCGCGGGCTGCTGATCAGCGGCGGTTGCTGCCACGATTATCCAGGTCAAGCCACCATCCTCACGGAAGGCCTTTCGAAACGCGCGAATATCACCTGGGACATCGTGCTGGATCCGGGGCAGACCGGCACCCGGCACAAGGTGTCCGTGTACAAGGCCGAGGACTGGGCCAGGAAATACGATGTGGTAGTCCACAACGAGTGCTTCTCGGACGAGAAGGAGCTCGAATGGCTCGAGCGGATCGTGAAGCCCCACCGCGAGGGCGTGCCGGCGGTGGTCATCCACTGTGCCATGCACTGCTACCGAGCGCCGACCAATGACTGGTTCCGGTTTGTCGGGGTCACCAGTCATCGGCATGGATCCCACTTTGACTATCCCATGACCAACACCGCTCCGGCGCATCCGGTCATGATCGGATTCCCGGCGATGTGGCGGACGCCGAAGGAAGAGTTGTACCACATTGAAAAGGTGGAACCCACCGCGACGGCTCTGGCCACCGGATGGTCCCATGAGACCAAGCGCGCCGAGGTGAATGTCTGGGTCAATCAGTTCGGCAAGGGCAGGGTGTTTGGGACGACCCTTGGGCATTACAATCACACCCTTCAGGATCCCGCCATTCTGGATCTGCTGAGCCGGGGGTTGCTCTGGTCCACCGGCAAGCTTCAGGACGACGGCAAGCCGATGATGGGTTACGGCGTGAAGTAGGTCGCGTCCCGTCCGGTCCGGAGGGGTGCATTTTACGAGTCCCGAACGACGGACTCACCGAACTCATCCCTCCAGGAACGGGATGATCCCGAGTTCGCACGGGAGGCAGGAGGGGCAAATCTGGCTCTTGCCCCGCGGCAACTCTCGCCCATCGTGTCGGGCGTGTCGTCCAGCTTCTCCGATTCCGCCCTCGTCCTGATCGGACACGGTTCCACGCTCAACCGCGAATCCTCGGCCCCCACCCGGCAGCACGCGGAAACCCTGCGGCAGCGCGGGCTCTTTGGGCAGGTATTGGAGGCCTACTGGAAGCAGGAACCTGCCATTGCCGGGGTCCTGCGCGGGGCATGGTATCCAAACGTGTTCGTGGTCCCCTTGTTCATCTCGGATGGATACTTCACGGAGCAGGTCATTCCCCGCGAATTGGGCCTCCTGCCCGCTGGGGGTGCCGGTTTTGAGCGGATCCGACAGATCGGGCGTCACCGCGTCCATTACTGCGGTCCGGTGGGGACTCACGCTTCCATGACGGAAGTTCTCGCGAGGCGCGCGATTGACGTGGTCCGGATGAATCCCGCGCCCCATGGAGTTCCGGATCCATCCGAGCTCTCCGTGTTCATTGCAGGGCATGGGACCGGGAACTCGGAGAATTCCCGTCGGGCCATTGAAGATCAGGTTGAGCGGCTTCGGTCGACGGGACGATTTCACGATGTCCACGGAGTCTTCATGGAGGAAGATCCGCGGATTGGGGACTGCTATCGATTGGCGGGGACCCGTCACATCGTGCAGGTGCCGTTCTTCATCAGTGACGGGCTTCACAGCTACGAAGACATTCCGGTGCTCCTGGGTGCCGATGCGTCGGTGGTCCAGCAGCGTCTGGGATCAGGAATGCATCCGTGGGTGAATCCGACATTTCATGATCCTCATTGGGTGTGGTACAGCCGGAGCATTGGGGATGAAGCCCATCTTCCGGAGGTCATCCTGCAACGCGTGCGGGAAATGGCGGGCGAACTGTGAGATCCTGAGGGAGCAGTCGGCCCACTGATTTCAGTAGGAACGCTGACGCGTTGATCGAAAGCAAAAGACCGGCCGAATGGCCGGTCTTGTTTCCGCGGGAAAGTGGCGGGAGTGGCGGGACTCGAACCCGTAACCTCTGCCGTGACAGGGCAGCGCTCTAACCAATTGAGCTACACCCCCGCGTGAGGCGCGCTTTGTACCGTGCTATTGGCCACGGTCAAAAACATTCTTCAGATTTCTGCGCGCACACGCCGATCTTGCGATCTGACGGCCTCTGAAAAATGGATTCGGGCTGCAGACGCCAAGGAGGTGGGGGTGGGGAACCCCGCTGAAGAAACGTCCCGCAACCCGAATGGTTTTGAGAGTAGGAAGGAGGTCATGGAAGTCAATCCGCAGGTCAGAAAATGTTCATTCCAAGGCCGCCCTCCAGCTCCGTTTCGTCCGCTCCTGGTGCAGGTCTACTTGCGGCTGAAGATCCGGTTGGCTTCCTCCAGGGTTTCCTTGGAACCGATGTCGTACCAGATGCCGGGAACCGCCCAGGTAAACACGGGTTGCCGGGGATAGAGCCACTGGATGAGACGTCCGGGTTGGTCTGGGTTGTTGCCTTCCGCCACGTACTGGCGGATGAGGGGCAGCGTCTTCTTTGGGTAGAAGTAGAGGGCGATCCCGATCTGGGTGGAAGCGGGGTTGGCAGGCTTCTCGACGAAGCTGACGATGCGTCCGGTGCTGTCGACGTCGACGACTCCGTACTTCTTGGCCTGATCCAGGCTTCCGACGTCGTACACGCCCAGGACCACCTCCTGGCGGGCCTTGCAGAAGGTCCCGAAGTCGGCCAGCGACTGGTTGAACAGGTTGTCTCCGGCGACGACGATCAGGTCGTCGTCGAGGTTTTCGCGCTCCAGGACCAGGTTGAGATCGCCGATTGCCCCGAGCTTGTTGGAGTCGTCGGTGGAACCGTCGTTGACGATGGTGAACTCGAGATTGGACTCGGTGGCCCGGTGATGATCGGCCCAGGCCTGAAACGTGTTGGCAAATTTGGCGTTGGTGACGATGTAGACGCGGTCGATCCCTGGAATCGGAGCCAGGTTCTCGAGCACGTAGTCCACCATGGGCTTGCCGGCGACCTGAAGGAGCGGTTTCGGCTGGGTCAGGGTGAGGGGATAGAGGCGGGTGGCGTAGCCGGCGGCAAGGATGATGACTTTCATGTCAGCTGCGAAACGGTACTGGTGTTTTGGATTCGTGGAAGAGCTTGTTTTTAACCGGCTCAGGAGGAGTGGAAGAGTTCGGGTGCGGCCCTTCGGGCAAGGGCCTGCGAGATCCTGAGTGCTTCCTCGGCGGATTCAGCGGCGAGCGCGGCGTCGGCGGCGGCCGTGACCTCGGGGAGGCGGAGTCGGCGGAGGAGAAATTTCACCGATGGGATGGCAGATGGCGTGGCGCTGAGTTCGTCGATGCCCAACCCGAGCAGGATGGGGATCACCTCCGGATCCCCGGCCGCCTCCCCACAGACGCCGACCCATCGGCCGTGTTTCCGGGCGGCGGCGACGGTCATCTGAATGAGTCGGAGGACGGCCGGGTGGGTGGGGGCGAACAAGGCGGCGACCCGTTCGTTCAATCGGTCAACGGCGAGGGTATAGCCGGTGAGATCATTGGTTCCAATGGAGAAGAATGCGACCTCCCGAGCGAGCGTTTCAGCGATCAGCGCGGCACCGGGAACTTCGATCATCATGCCCACTTCCAACTGTTCGTCGAAGGGGATTCCCTCCGAGCGAAGGTCTTCGCGGCACCGCTCCAGGCTGGCGTTCGCCTCGCGCAGTTCCGGGAGACTGGAGATCATGGGGAACATGATCCGAACCTTGCCATGGGCCGAGGCGCGCAGGATGGCCCGCAACTGGGTCTGGAAGATCTCGGGCAGGGCGAGACTGATCCGGATGGCCCTCCAACCAAGGAAAGGGTTCTGTTCGCCGATCCGCGCCCAGGCCGACGGCAGCTTGTCTCCGCCGAGGTCCAGCGTGCGGATGGTCGCGCCGTGGGGTGCGGAAGCCTCAGCGACGCGGCGGTAGGCCTCGAACTGTTCTTCCTCCGTGGGCAGGTCCCGTCGGTTGAGGAAGAGAAACTCGCTGCGGAACAGGCCAACTCCATGTGCCCCACATTGGACCAGTGCAGGAATGTCCTCGATCTGATCAATGTTGGCGGCGAGGACGACCTCATGGCCATCCAGGGTGACTGCCGGTTGTTCGCGGAGTACCGCCAGTCGGTCGTCGAGCGCGGCGCGGCGTTGCTTCAGTTGGCCGTACTCGAAAAGGGTCTGGTCGGTCGGGTTGATGCTCAGTGTTCCTCCGTGGCCGTCGATCAGTGCGTATTCTCCGGTGCGCACGCGGGAAGTGATGTCCCCCAGGCCGACCACGGCGGGGATCCCCAGTTTCCGGGCCATGATGGCGGTGTGGCTGGTGGTGCCTCCGGCGTCGGTGGCGAAGCCCAGCACGAGTGTTCGGTCGAGGACGGCGGTAGTGCTGGGGGCCAGGTCGGGTGCGACGATGATGCAGGGTTCCCGGAGATGCCGGAGATCCTGTTCGGTGGCCCGGCCAAGCAGATGGTCCAGGACACGGCCGGAGACGTCGCGGATGTCGGCGGCGCGTTCCCGGAGGTACTCGTCACCCAGTTCTCCGAGGGCGCGGGCGAATTTTTCGGCCACCTGATGATAGGCGGCCTCACAATTGACGTGTTGGTCGCGAATCAACTGGTGCGCCTCGCCCAGCATGGTGGCGTCTTCAAGAACCAGCAGGTGGGCGTCGAAGATGGAGGCTTCATGGGAACTGATGGCCTCGCTCACCTGCCTCTGGATCTCGAGCAGGTCACGTCGGGTCTGGGTCACGGCCTCCTGAAGTCTTTGGAGTTCCCGTGGTGTTTCCTCGGCACGGATCTCCCGACGCAGGATCGTGCGTGCGGCGTCGCCGAGCACGATCACCTTGCCATGAGAGACACCCGCGGAGACGGGGATGCCCCGGTACATCCGTTCACCGGTGGGAATGCGGTCGGCCACAAGGGAAACCTAGCGACGTCCCGGGATGGGGGGAATGGGGAAGGTGATTGGAACTGGATCAACGGGGCACGATGCTGCGTTTGCCGAACTCGGCCAGCGTCCAGGCATACTCGGCCGCGAGCTGATCGACGACGGACTGCTGTTTGAGGGCGGCGGGGAGGACCTCCCAGGTGTAGGTCTCCATCTCGAAATGCCGGCAGAGGGAGGGTTGGCGTCGGACCTCGTCCAGGACGCCCGCCACGTGGTCGGAAGTGGTGTTGAATCCTCCCCCTGGAGACGCGTGCAGCGGGATGTGGAAGTGGATCCTCCACTCCACGTCCATCTGCGGACCATCCAGCGAAGTGGTCAGGGCCTCGTCGAGGTCGGTGTAGCGGATGATCTCTCCATCGGCACGGCGTTCCACGACCTGATGGAAGTAGACCGTGTCGACGAAGGCGCGGAGGGCTTCGCGGGTTTCGGGGGTAGGATGAACGCGCAAAGCGTTGCTCAGGTGAATCTTGGAAATCAGGATTCCTGCCCGACGGAGTCGCTCGAGGGCCTCGGAAGGGGGCTCGAACTCGATGGCGAGATGGCAACAGTCGTAATTCACCCCCAGGTGCGCATCCAGACGCAGGTCGCCAGGCCGATCGGTTCGTAGCCTTTCGAAGAACCGGACGGTTTCGTAGGTGGTCTCGAGGTGACAGCAGGGCTCGGGTTCGAGTCCCAGGTGGAGCTTGCGTCCGGAACGACGCGACAGCTGTTCCAGGAAGTCCACGCAGGACCAAAGATGGTCACGGGCGCCGCGCTCGGCACGGTCATCGAGCCGGAAGCCCTTGAAAGAGACGGGAACGGTGCTCACCGACCCTTCGACGGCAGCGTCTTCCGGCAGCAGTTCGGCGAGGATCTCGAAGAGCCGTCGGGTGTAGGCAAGACGCTCGGGTTGGGTCCAGTCGGGTGAGTACACCTGTTCCTTGACCCGGGTGCCGTGGAAGCGTCCGAAAGGAAACCCGTTGATCGTGAAAACGTAGCAATCGTGGTGCTTCAACCACCTTTTGAAGGCACCCATCACCGTCGGTTGTGCGAGTTCCCGGGACGCGGCATCCGAAAGCCGGAGACCGATGGCGTAAGGCTGATCCGGGCAGACGCGTTTGCGGACGGTGAGCGTGTGCTTCTCCAGGGCGGCGAAGGTCTCAGCCCAGGATTCGCCCCGGTGGATGTTGGTGCAGTAGGCGAGATGAATGCCGTGCGTGAGACGCATGACCCCGAGTCAAACGCCTCCGTCGTCTGGATGGGAAGAGCGCAATTCATCCGGTCAGAACACGCCCGGTGCCTGGAACTCGTTTCCCTCCTCGATCACCCGGTGCATCTGACGGAACCACCAGGCGGCCCTTTCGCGGCTGCAGGGCTTGCGGGAACGCCGCGCGGCGGCGGTGCAACCCTCCGGCAGGGTGAGGGCGAGTTGCGGTTTGGTGACAGTGCGATTCGTGTTCTTCATGAGCCCATCCTGGCAGCAGGGGTAGGACAACTGCTGTCCCGGCATTGGGTTTGAGTCCGGCACGCGACTGGCTACGTTGCTGGGGTGATCCACCCCCTGCGTCAATGCCTGGTTGGCGGTCTGCTCCTGGCGCTTTCGCTTCTGCCCCTGTCGGGAGCCGAAGCGTTTCGCCAGATCCGGCTTCGCAATGGTGCGATCGAAACTCCGGCGCGTGCCACCCGGTCAGCCAGCCCAGCCCAGTCCGGGGATACGCCGGTCAGCGGACTTTACCTGATCCAGTTCGACGGCCGGTTCGAGGAGGCGTGGCGTGGGCCGTTGCAGGCTTCCGGGGTGCAGTTGCTGCATTTCGTGCCGGATGACGCTTTCGTGGCCCGCCTGGAGGGTGCCCGGTTGGGGACGTTGCGGGAGTTGGAATTTGTCCGGTGGACGGGGCCCCTGGAAGCTCGGCACAAGGTGGATTCGCGGGTGATCGATTCGTTGCGGAAGCAGCCGGGCGAACGGGTGGCGGTGAAGGCGCTGTTGCGGCCGGAGAGCGGTGGAGTGGCCGAAGCGTTGGCCCGGGTGCGGATGACGGACGTCCGGATCCAGGCCAGTCAGTCCTTCGGTCCGGTGGCCACAGGCCGGATCGGGGCACGGGACCTGGTCGAGTGGGTGCGTTCCGGGGAAGTCATCTGGGTCGAGCCGGCACCGCGGATCAAGATGATGGATGAAGTCGCGACCAAGATTGTCGCGGGTGAAACCTTCGAGAACGGAAGCCTCGCCTGGGTTCATGAGCTGGGTTACGACGGCGCCGGGGTGACGGTGGCGGTGGCAGACTCAGGTCTGGACCTCGGGTTTGCCGATCTGATGCATCCGGACCTCGACGGTCGGGTGGATGCCTTGTTCGCCTATGACGGACTGGAGGACGCCAGCGATGAGCACAGTCACGGGACCCACTGTGCCGGGATCGTCGCCGGCAACGGAGCCCTCGGGCAGAAGGACGAGGACGGGGCGTTGTATGGGTTGGGTGTCGCCCCTGGCGCGCACATCGTGGCCCAGCGGATCTTCGATGGGCAGGGCAACTATCGGCCGCCCCCCAGTTTTGAAGCGTTGACCCGGGATGCCGTCCGGTCGGGGGCTTCCGTCGGCTCCAATTCGTGGGGGGACGACACCCAGGGACGTTATGATCTCAGTGCGGCAGAGTTCGATGCCCTGGTACGGGACGCCGATGCGTTGACGCCGGGGGACCAGCAATACGTGCTCGAATTCAGCGCAGGCAATTCGGGGCCTGGAGGACGGACCATCGGGAGTCCCGCGGTCGCCAAGAACGTGATCGCGACCGGTGCCTGCCAGAACAACCGATACACCTTTGGGATCTACGGCGAGGGCCAGGAGGTCATGGCGGATTTCTCCAGTCGCGGCCCCTGTGAGGATGGCAGGATCAAGCCGGACGTGGTCGCGCCGGGAACGTGGATTGCCTCGCTCAAGTCGCAGGCGTCGGGCGAGGAGAACGCGTGGTCGCCCATCAACGACAATTACCTGTATCAGGGCGGCACCTCTCAGGCCGGGCCGCACGCCAGCGGTGCTTGTGCGGTCTTCATCCAGTGGTACCGCGAGAATCGGGGCGGCGGGACGCCCTCTCCCGCGTTGGTCAAGGCGGCGCTCATCAATTCGGCGGACGACATGGGAACCGCACTGATTCCCACCGACCCGGATGATCCGGAGGATCCGGGTGAAGTCGTGGGCGACACGGAACCGGTTCCGAACAACGACGAGGGGTGGGGTCGGATCAATCTGGAAACGTTGATCGATTCGGAGCGGCGGTTCGAGATGTTCGACCAGTCGAGTGAACTGGCGACGGGTCAGATCTGGGAGCAGCGGGTCATCGTGGCCGATGGCGAACCCTTGAAGGTCACCCTGGTTTACACCGATGTGCCGGGCCTTCCCGCGGCCATCCCGGCCTTGGTCAACGATCTCGACCTCGAATTGATCTCGCCGTC
>CAMCFL010000053.1 GCA_945873715.1 Akkermansia muciniphila | reverse complement strand
GGCGACTTCCGTGGTCCGCACCTGGAAACAGAACAGGAGCGCGAGGAACACGAGCAGCAGGAGTGAGCCGACCAGGAGCGTAAGCGGGTTCTTCTTCATCGATTGAAAATGTCGGGTGGAATGAAAGCGTTGGAGGCGAGGCAGTGGGTTCGGGAGGACTGGGGATTACTTTTTGTCGTCCTTGCCCTTCACAGGATCGAGCGGGATGTCGAGCACGTCGCGGCGCAGTTTCTCGGTGAGATCGATCGTGATGACGTCATGCGTGTTGGTGGGCATGACCACGTACTTGCGGGTGTTCACCATGGCCACCCGGAGGGTCTCGAGGTAGTTCCGGGCCGGGAAGACATCCGGCGCGGCACGATAGCTGGCAACCTGATGGGCAAAACGGGCGGCGCGACCGGAAGCGTCGTTGACGTACACGGCGGAGTCGGCGCGTGCCTGGTTGACGGTACGTGCAGCGGCAGCCTTTGCGGCGGGCAGGGTTTCGTTGGCGAAGCCCTCGGCTTCCAGGATGCGCGCTTCCTTCTCCTGTTCGGCGCCGATGACCTGTTCATAGGCGGCGGCCACCTTGATGTCCTTGGTGCCGATGGGCGGATGGATGTCCTGGAGGCCGATGAAGATGATCTCGGTTCCCAACGCGGCCCCGTTGGCGGCGCTCTGGATGCGCCGACGAAGTTCCAGCGCCGCCTCGGCACGGCCATTGGACATGATCCGGTCCACATCGACCGAGGCGAGGTAACGGACCACTTCGCGGTTGGCGATCTGTTCGAGAAGGCGCGCCGGTTGGGCGTGGTTGTATCCCCAATTCGCGGCGTTGGTGACGATGAACTGGATCGGGATCGAGACCGTCAGGAGGTTGGCCGGAACCGTCTGGTCGGCATCGGCGGCGTTGGTGGACTGGTCCCGGGAGGCGACCAGGAGGTTGAACTCCGTCTTGTAGTGTGAGCGGGTCCAGAGAACGGTGTTTTCGCGTTCCAAGGCCGGGTCGGCGACGAAGCCGACGTTGAAGGTCTGGACGGCCCGGGTGTTGATGCGCTCCACCGAGTCGATCGGCCACGGGAACTTGAAATGGAGCCCGGAATCGAGGGTGGCGACCGGCTTGCCGAAGCGTTCGTGCAGTCCTTGTTCGCCGGGTTCGATGACTACCACGGCGGTCGAAAGGAACAGGGCACCGGCCTGGGCGAGAACGATCCAGGCAATGGCGCCTTCGAGGAAGCGGTAGAACCAGGTCTCGCTGACCTTGAATCCGAATTGGTAGTCGAGGGCCTGGGCCGCAGTGGAGAACAGACCGGTCGGCTGGCCGAGAAAACCTACCAGCCGGCTTTCGTAGATCAGCCTTTCCTCGCGACCCTTGACCCGGGGGCGATACGCCTCGAACACCAGGGCGAAGAGGGTCTCCAGCGAAACCAATCCAAGGATGCCGATCCCGACCAGGGTGAGGTGGCGGTCCCATTGGGGATAGCCCGCGTAAACCGCGATCTCCGTACCGGCGGTGATGAAGCAGAAGAGTCCGCCAAGGACGAGATGGGCGGCGCCGGGACGCAGGAGGCGGATTCCAGCGTAGCGGGAGAGCTTGGCTGCATAGAGACCCAACAGGAGCAGCATCAGGCCGATGCCAGCGAAAGAGGCGCTGCCCAACGTGGCTGGATCCATCCGCGGTGTCGGCCATTCCTGGTACCGCTTGAAGAACCACCAAGTGGCTCCTGCCTGCGCGGCAAAGAGCAGGATGGTGAAGGTGGGAACGATCCAGCGCTCGAAGGAGATCCGGGAACGGCGTGCGGGGAAGGCGTCTTCCGCCGACTCGGCAAAGAGCGATGAATCCGCCCGGTGCCGTGCCAGATCCTCCATTTCCAGACGTTCTGCATCTTCGCGGGCAGCGAGACGCATCTGGAACCAGGCAACCAGGGCCACGAGGGCCCCGAGCAGCAGCAGGGCCGCAGTCACCTCTCCCATCGTCGAGACAGTGATCTGCGAGAGGGTCTCGGCTGCAGCGGCAGCCAGGATCAGGACGAGCCAGTTGATCAGGCCGGTGCGATGATAGTTCTGTTCCATGTTCAGGTTCGGGCGGGAAAATCAGCCGAGTTCGCGGTCTTCGAAAAGGACAAGGGCCGCGGCCAGAGCGGCCACGACGACGGAAGCGGCATATCCAGCCGCCTTGGCAACGTAACTCCACGGGACCTTGCCGTTGTCTTCAAGGGCCTGCGCCAAATAAAGCTGCTGCCAATTCGGGGTGAGATCGTACAACACCTGGGCCCACCAGTGCCCGGCGTTGGCAGGGCGGCCGAAGAGGTAGTCGGACACCAATCCCAGCGCGAAGAAGGCGGTGCAGACCGCCAGGGTGGGGATGGTGTCGAGACGGGTCGAACAGGCCAGCGCCAGCGCAGCCAGCATGAACAAGGCAAACAGGATCAGCACGGCCACGGGCAGCAGTCGCCAATCAGCGGTGGCCATTTCGCCGAACGGGAGCTGCTTCTGTGTGAATCCCATCAAATAGATGGTCGCCACCGTGGTGGCCAGCGTGTAGCCGAACACGGCGTCGGCGACGAAGGTCCGGCGCAGAAAGAAATTGAGGAACCCAGCGACCGCGTAGCCGGCAATTCCCCCGCCGAAGTACAATCCCAGGGCGGTGAGATCGGCGGCGCCGTAGGCATCGAAGGCCATCCAGCTCGCGAGCATCGTGGCGACAAAGTTCGATGCCGTCAGAAGGGTGAGGGTGGCGGCCAGCCCGGCGTACTTGCCCAGAATGAAGACGGCGCGACTGACCGGCTTGGCGAGGACCGTGAGGGCGGTTCCCAAACGGATTTCCTGGGCAACGGAAGACGAGGCGCACAGGACGGCTCCGAGCAGTCCCGAAAGGAGGGTGACCGCCAGAGACATGTCCTTGACCAGTTTTGGATCTTCACCCAGCCCGAAGTAAGGGACCGCCGCAAGGAAGACGATGAAGGCGCCGGAGCTGGACAGCAGGAGGAGGTAAATGGGTTGGCGGACCAACTCCATGAACGCGTTGACGGCAATGGTGACAAAAGGACGCATTCAGCGCTTTGTTAACTGTGTGGCGGAGATCATACAGACGCAGGGGCTCGGGTCAACAGGGTCGGCTGACATCGGCTCATTCTTTCTTTGGCTGATCGAGCCAGTCGGCAATGAGGCGCTTTTCGGCAGTGCGAAGGAGGTTCTCTGGCAGGGAGCGGGCAATGCGCCGGGCCGCCTCGCGTTGGCCTGCGTGTCCGAGGGCGGCGCTGTAGACGAGTTGGACCCGGGCCGGAGGATTGGTGGTGCCCAGGAAGGCGGGTTCGATGATCTGGAGGGCTTGTTCCGCATCCTTGTCGTGGAGATAGGACAGGGCAAGGGTGCAGAGGTACCGGGGATTTCCCGGACTCAGTTTGAGGAGGTCCTGAGCGACCTTTCGGCACTCTGCGGGACGTTGGCCGGTCACGAGGAGCCACCAGGCGCGCGCGTTCCGGAATTGCGGGTCATTGGGGCTGAACTGAAGCAGTCGATCCAGGGCTTGCAGGAGCGGTTTGGTGTCGTCGACCCGGGTCAGCAGCCGCATCAGATCGGGGCCAGTTCGAGTCACGCGACTGGGGTCTGCCATGAGGTTCTGGAGCGCGGTTGCGGCAATTCCAGGCTGGTCAAATGCCTCTGCCTGACTCGCAACCAACCGGGCCAGGCTGGGGTCATCCCGCGTGCCGGCGGCGGCACTCGCGAGGTGGGTGACGACCTCTTCTTTGGTGCCCAGGTTGCTGGCGACGATCGCGCGGAAGAGGTCCCGCAGGACCGGGGAAAGTGGCAGTGACTGGTCCTCCACCAGTTTGTTCACCACGGGCCAGCGGCCGAGCAGGGCCAGGCCATGGAGGCGGCTCTGGAGAGCCGAAGAATTGGTGCGGGCTGCCTCCTCTGGAATCAGGTTCAGGGCGGGTTCGGCGATGTTCCTGGCATAGAGCCACTCCGAAAGGGCGAGTCGGGGGCCAAGTGGTGCGTCCGAGGGGAGCGCTGCCAGCGCGGCGGCGAGGATCTCCTCCTTGGGAGCTTCCGGGCGGAGTTTTTCCTGAATCTCAAGCCGAAGCAGTTGGCTGACCATCGAGTTGGTTTCTGGGATGCGCCGGGACAACAGTCTCAATTCGCGTTTGGCCAGATTGGTCCGCTGGGAAAGCAGCCCGATGGACAGGACGAGGAAGGGATTGTCACGAAGTGTCAGACCCCAGAGGACCACTTCGCCTTGGGCGCGGAGCGATGGCTCTGGTTGGGTCAATAGAATCTGCCCCAGATGGAACAGTCCGCGGTCGTTCTCGGGAAAGTAGTCGGTCATCATTCGCGCCGCGACGAGGGCATCGCGGCTCCGTTGCTCCCGGAGCAGGGCTTCAACGCTGAGTTCGAGACATTCGAAGTCCCGGCGATCTTCTGTCAGCAGGTCCACCAGGATGGCACGGGCCTGCTCCGGTCGGTCGATCCGCAAGAGCGATCGGACATACTGGATGCGATCGGCCCGGGTGGCATGACCACTGTCGACGAGCATCTACCAGTACTGGAGTGCGAAGGGGCTTTCCAGCTTGGTGCAGAAGGTTGCGACGGCGCGTTGGACGTCCGGGTCCATCGGCGCGAGGGAAAGGGCGAGGCGGACCCGGTTGCCGGCCGCCCGCCAGTCCTGTCGCTCGAGCTCGCCTGGGAGCGCGGCGATGACCTTGTGGGCGCGATAAACCTTGTTCTTCCGGTATGCAGGAGGGATGAGAAAGAATGCCCCGATCACGAGCGCTAGCAGGATGCCCAAGGCGATCGGCACCCGACGGGTGGCGTCGGGGATCGCTGGCATTTCGACCGGTGGAGGGGACGAAGTCACGGGCCGGAGAGCAAAAGAGGCTTTTGGCCCGGGCACAAGTTCGGAAACAGGGGGTTGAATGGGACGAGGTGAGGGTTGCAGGCGCAGTGGGCAGTTTTCAATCCTCCGGGCTGGCGTTGAAGCAGGGGGTCGTCGCAGGCTTCATGGCCATGAAACTGGCGATCATTCTGCTGGCGGCCGTTGTCGCAGCAATCCTGACCATGTCGGTGATGGCGTCGTCGCCCAAGAAGGGGAAAGCCAAACTCCGGCACCTGGTGGCGTTCAAATTCAAGGACAGTGCATCGAAGCAGGAGGTCCAGCGGGTGGAGGATGCCTTCGCCGCTTTGAAGGGGAAGATCCCCCAGATCCAGGCTTACGAGGCGGGTCTCAACAACAGTCCGGAAGGGCTGAATAAGGGATGCACGCACGGGTTCATCCTGACATTCGACTCGGACAAGGATCGCGATGCCTATCTGGTCCATCCGGACCACGTCGAGTTTGGCAAGTTGGTCAAGCCCCTGCTGGCCGACGTGTTCGTGATCGACTTCTGGAATCGCGACTGAGCGGTCCTTCGCGACGGCGAGCGGCGTCACGAGTGGGGGCCAAGTGATCCGGCGAGGGACTGGATAAGCCGGTCGAGGAGGGGATGCTGCGAGATCTTGAGCCGCTCCCGTGCCGCAAGAATCGAGAAGAATCCTGCCCGATCAATCTCCGGCCAGTCTGCCCACTGTCCGGAGCCGGGAGGCCACTCAATCTGGACCAGATTGCTATGGATGGGTTGGGACTCGTCGTGGTCGCCAGCAAACGCCCACGCATGGACGGTCTTGCCGCCCTTCTGGCGGATCGAGCCAAGCTCCACGTAGGGACCATTCGGCTTGATCCCGACTTCCTCTTCGAATTCCCGAACGGCGGCGGCCAAGAGATCCTCCCCCTGCTCGAGTTCGCCCTTGGGAATCGTCCAGACGTCGTGGTCACGATTGGGAAACCACGGTCCGCCGGGGTGAGCGATGAACACCTCGATCTGCCCGCCGGCGATGCGATACATCAGCAGACCCGCACTGATGCGGGCCCGGCGGTGACGATTGCTGGCAGTGTAGACGGCCACGATTGGTGTGTCGGCGGCTGCTCAGGGAAAGCCCCGGGCCCGGCCTGTGGGGAACCTTATCAGCACCCGAGCCTCAGGTGCAACCACCGCGGCTGGGCCCGTTTCGGATCCGGATGCGATTAATTTGGCGCTGGATCCCCGTCGTTTCTATCCTCGGCCTTCATGCGACCTGCCGCCTTTGACAGCATCGAATCCGCGCTCGACGACCTCCGCAAGGGCCGGATGGTCGTGGTGGTGGACGACGCCGACCGCGAGAATGAGGGAGATCTGCTGATGGCTGCGGAACGGGCGACTCCGGAGGCGGTGAACTTCATGGCCCGCTTTGGACGGGGTCTGATCTGCGTACCGGCTTCCGGGGAGCGGCTCCAGCAGCTTGGGATCGAGGAGATGGTTTCCCGGAATCAGGATTCCTTGAAGACGGACTTCCAGGTGAGCGTGGATGCCGCGGCGGGCGTAACCACCGGAATCAGCGCCGCTGACCGGGCCCGGACCATTCAGGTGATGTGTGCCCCCATGGCCACGCCGGCAGACCTTCGCAAGCCAGGGCACATTTTCCCGCTTCGGGCGAAGATGGGTGGCGTCCTCCGGCGTGCCGGGCATACCGAAGCCGCGGTGGATCTTGCCCGCCTGGCGGGCTTCAGACCGGTAGGGGTCATCTGTGAGATCATGAATGATGATGGGACCATGGCCCGCCTGCCCGAGTTGCGTCGGTTCGCCAAGCGCCATCGTTTGAAGCTGTGCACGATCGCCGACCTCATCCAGTTCCGCCGGAGCCGCGAAAAGCTGGTCGAACGCGTCGAATCCATCCAGATGCCGACCGATTATGGGGACTTCTCCCTGCACCTCTACGATTCCAAGACCGACGGCCAGCAACACCTGGCCTTGGTCAAGGGCGATCTTTCCGGTCAAAAGGGGGTGCTGGTCCGGGTGCATAGCGAATGTCTGACCGGCGATGTCTTTGGCTCCCGCCGCTGCGATTGTGGCCCGCAGTTGCATGCGGCAATGGAACGGATCTCCAAGGAGGGTTGTGGGGTCATCCTTTACATGCGGCAGGAGGGCCGGGGTATCGGACTCGGCCCCAAGATCAAGGCCTACAAACTTCAGGAACAGGGGCTTGATACCGTCGACGCCAATCTCCGCCTCGGATTCGGCATGGACCTTCGCGACTACGGCATCGGAGCCCAGATCCTGGTCGACCTGGGTCTGAAGTCGATCCGCCTGCTGACCAACAACCCGAAAAAGGTCGTTGGATTGCAGGGTTATGGACTTGAGATTCTGGAGCAATTGCCGATTCGAATTCGATCTAATCCACACAACGAGAGGTACTTGAAAACAAAGCGGGAGCGGATGGGGCACGCCCTGTAGGATGAGGGATGCTCAAGATCCAGAAACCGCGTCGTCGTTCGGGTGCCGGTCTTCGGATCGCGCTGGTCGCGTCCCGATACAACGAGCGTTTTGTCAACGGGATGCTGGCCGCCGCACGCGGGCATCTGGAGGCCGCTGGCGCGGTCATCGAAGAGGTCCGCGTTCCTGGTGCGTTTGAGATCCCGGTGACGGCAGCCTGCCTCGCCCGTCGGACTGAGCAACGACCCGATGCCATCATCTGTCTCGGTGTGATCTGGCAAGGGGAGACAGACCACGCCCAGCACATCGGTGGAGCGGTGACCGCAGCCTTGATGACCCTGCAGATCGAGACCGGCGTGCCTTGCGTGCATGAAGTTCTGACCGTCCGAACCGAGGAGCAGGCGCGGATGCGTTGCCTGGAGCCGAAGACCAACCGAGGGTTGGAAGCCGCCTCGACGGCTCTGGAGATGGGCAGGGTCCTTCGAGGACTGGTCTTGAAAGCGGAGTGAATTCCCGACCCCGGGACCGCGTCGGCCAGATATGCTTGTGAAAAGTTTCACGAAACGCTTGCAGCCCCATTTGCTCAACACTAGCGTCGCATGCTTTTTCGCAGGAAATTCAAAAAGTAAAGCCATGAAGCAATTGATTCATCTCGCAGCGTTCGTCGCCGGGTCGGCAGCCGTTCTCGCAGGCGACGTCACGGGTACCATCACGCTCAAGGGAACCCCTCCCCCCGAGAAGCCGATCGCGCCGCTGAACGCGGATCCGAACTGCGGCAAGGTGGCCAAGGGTCCGGTGACCACCCGGCACTATGTGGTCGGTGCTGGCGGTGGGCTGGGGAACGTCGTGGTTTACGTCAAGGGGGGACTGGAAGGGAAGAAGTTCGACGCCCCCGCCACCAAGGCGGTCATGGATCAGGTTGCCTGCCTCTATGAGCCGTACGTGATGGCGGCTCAGGTGGGTCAAGCGGTGGAGATCCGGAACAGTGATCCCTTCCTCCACAACGTGAACTTCATGAAGTCGGATGCCGGCAACAAGACGTTCAACTTTGCCCAAGGCGGTGCGGCAAAGCCGGTGGACAAGGTTTTCGAAAACCAGGAGGTCTTCGTTAAGTTTCAATGCAATGTCCATCCGTGGATGTTTGGTTACATCGGCGTGGTTGCGAACCCTTACTTCGCAGTGACCGACAAGGATGGAAAGTTTACCATCAAGGGACTCCCCGCTGGAAAGTATACGGTCGCGATCAAGCACCTGAAGGCTGGCGAGATTGTCCAGGAGCTTGAGGTCAAGGATTCAGGCGCTGAGTTGAAGGCGGTTCTCGAGGTCAAGTGACCTGGGTCGGGTCCTTGTTCTGAAGTCGCCGCGGGATCGCTCCCGCGGCAATCTTTCTTTGCAGTTCGCCCCATCCTGTCCTTCCCGAGTTGTCGACAGCCGATTCCAGAGCATCCTTCCCTGATGATTTCGGTTGAACTCCAGCCCCGAGCTTCGCGTGGCTTGCACCTGTTTGCCGTTTTCACCGGCCTTTGGGCCCTGATGGTGATTTCCATCGGCGGATTGGTGACCTCCAAGGGGGTGGGAATGGCGGTGCCCGACTGGCCGACGACCTACGGATACAACATGTTCTTCTTCCCGATCCGACTTTGGGACGGGGGGATCTTTCACGAACACCTGCATCGGTTGGTCGCCAGCGGGCTTGGACTTCTCACGCTGATCCTGGCGGCCTGGGCTTCATTCGTGCGCAGTTCAAGATCGATTCGGATCCTGGTCTGGGTCGCGGCGGCCTTGGTGATCGTCCAGGGAGTTCTGGGAGGCAAACGGGTCTTGTTGAACGGGATTGATTTCCTTGGGATGCCCGGGTCGATCTTTTTCGGTGTGCTTCACGCCACGACCGCCCAGCTGTTTCTGGGCCTGCTGGCGGTCATTGCGCTGCTGACCCATCCTCGGTGGCGGGCGGAATTGCGGCAGCTTCCGGGTGCCCGTCGCGGAGGTTGGGTTGCGGCCCTGACGGCCTTGACCCTGCTTCAATTGATGATCGCCGCCACGATGCGCCATCAGCACGCCGGCTTGGCCATCCCCGACTTCCCGCTGGCCTACCAACGCTTCTATCCTCCGACGGATCAGACCTTTCTCGATGGCTTGAACCAGAGGCGTCTGGGCGTGGTGGACGATGCCCCGGTGACCGCCTTCCAGATCCACCTGCAGATGATGCACCGGTTCGTCGGGATGCTTCTGGTAGCGAGCGCAATCGTCCTTTGGCTTTCGTGTCGGCGCGAAACCAAGGCTTGGCGAAGGGTTCTTGGAGGCTGGCTGTCGCTGTATGGGATCCAATTTTGCCTGGGAGCAGCGACCATCTGGACGAACAAGGCGGCGGACATTGCGACGGTCCATGTCTCCGTGGGAGCCCTCATCCTGTCCGGCGGCGCGCTCCTCGCCGTTGCACGCTTCTCAATGGAACGGCAATTCCGGAGGGCATTCCAGCCTTGCTCCCCGGCGGATGGCCTTCTAAAAAGTGCCGCCGAATCCGGAGTGCCCCGCATCTCCTGACCGCGTTATGTCCTTGAAGGCTCCCTCAGAAATCGTTCCGGCCATCGCCTTGGCGCCTGCTGTGCGCTCGTGGGGGACCGTCTGGGCCGATCTCTTCAAGGCGCGATTGACCAGTCTCGTCCTGATCACCACCGCGGTTGGATTCCACTTCGGTTCCGTAGACGGCCTTGGCGGGCCCCTGTTCTGGCACGCAATGCTCGGGACCGGCCTGCTGGCCGCTGGGGCGTCGGCATTGAATCAGTATTGGGAGCGCGACGCGGATGCCCGGATGCAGCGAACGGCCAGTCGCCCCCTCCCGAGTGGTGAGATCGAGCCGGGAACGGCTCTGGCCGTGGGTGTCGCCCTGTCCATCGCGGGCATGCTGGATCTCACCTTCTTGGTGAACCCCCTCACGGGGCTTCTGGGAATGCTGACGCTCGCGAGTTACGTGTTTGTGTACACCCCGCTGAAGCGGGTCACGACCCTGAACACGCTGATCGGGGCCATCCCAGGTGCCTTGCCTCCGCTGATGGGCTGGACCGCAGCAACAGGTGGATTGGGTGCGGGGGGATGGGCGCTCTTCACGCTGCTGTTCTTCTGGCAGCTGCCCCACTTCATGGCGATCGCCTGGATCTACCGCGAGGACTACGCCCGGGGCGGATTCAGGATGCTTCCCGTGATTGACCCGACCGGGTCGCGGACCGGCACCACCGCCGTTCGACATACGCTGGCGTTGCTGGCGTTTAGCCTGAGTCCAGTGGCCTTGGGTCTGGCGGGCCGTTGGTACGCCGCCTGTGCGTTGATTCTCGGTCTTGCCTTCCTTGGATGTGCGGTTGCGTTTGCCGCTCGCCTGAGTCGCGAATCTGCGCGTCGTCTGTTCTTTGCCAGCATCATCTATCTCCCCTTGATCCTCGGAGTGCTGGTCGCCGATAAGACCCGGGTTGGAAGTTCCCGAAACCAGGGCATTTCCAGCGCGGCCCCGTCGGTGTCCGCCGTCCCGATTGCCGAGTCACTTTCCCCGCTACCGGTCCGACCGGATCATCCCTGAACCAAGCGCAGAGCACTGAATTTCTGAGACCCCCTCCATGAGCACAGCAACCAGTCATACGCACGGCGCTGCTCACGAGCATGCCGTGGATCACCACCACGAGCCCGGCTTCTGGCAGAAGTACATCTTCAGCACCGATCACAAGATGATCGGAATCCAATACGGGTTGACCTCGCTCGCCTTTCTCCTCTTTGGATTCATCCTGGTGATGTGCATGCGGTTCCAGCTCGCCAGTCCGGGCAAGCCGATTCCTTTCTTTGGGTCCATTCTCGAAGGGATTCTTGGCGACACCGCGAAGGGTGGGATCATGTCCGCAGAC
>CAMCFL010000052.1 GCA_945873715.1 Akkermansia muciniphila | reverse complement strand
GACGAGGGATCCTGGGTGAGCATGACGGTGGATCCGAAGGGTCGCCTGATCGCCTGTGACCAGGGCGGGGGACTCTTCCGTCTGACCCTTTCGCCCGCCGGCTCCCAGGCTCCTGCCACCGTCGAGAAGCTGACCAATGCCGTCGGCGGTGCACACGGGCTGCTTTACGCCTTCAACAGCCTATACGTGATGGTCAATGAGCAGGGCGGACGTCAGGGCCTGTGGCGGTTGCGCGACACCAACGGTGACGATCAGTACGACGAGGAGAAGATGCTCCGCCGCATCGATGGCGGTGGCGAACACGGCCCGCACGGCATCGTCCTCTCCCCCGATGGCAAGTCCCTCTATGTCGCCATCGGCAATCACACCAAGCTTCCCGAGAACATGGAGCTCTCTCGCGCTCCGCGTGCCTGGGCGGAGGATCAGGTGGTGACCCGGCTCTGGGATGCCAACGGTCATGCCCGCGGAATCCTCGCCCCGGGCGGCTACATCTGTCGCACCGATCCCGACGGCAAATCATTCGAGCTGGTCAGCTACGGATACCGCAACCAGTACGACATCGCCTTCAACGCCCTCGGGGATCTGTTCACCTACGATTCCGACATGGAATGGGACGCCGGGATGCCCTGGTATCGTCCGACGCGGGTCTGCATGGCCCCCAGCGGAAGTGATCTCGGGTGGCGCTCCGGCGCGGGGAAGTGGCCGACCTATTATCCCGACAGCCTGCCGGCATTGGTGGACATCGGCCCGGGCAGTCCGACGGGAGTGGTCTCCGGTCAGGGCTCCCGGTTCCCGGCGCGTTACCAGCACGCCATCTTCGCCAACGACTGGACCTATGGGACCATGTACGCCATCCACCTCACGCCGGATGGGGCTGGTTACAAGGCGGAGAAGGAGGAGTTCGTCAGTGGTCGTCCGTTGCCCCTGACCGACGTGCTCATCCACCCGAAGGATGGCGCGATGTATTTCGCCATTGGCGGGCGCGGAACGGAGTCGGCCGTGTACCGGGTCAGTTATATCGGCACGGACAAGACCTCTCCTGCATCTGCCCCGAAGGAGACTGCCGGTCACAAGATTCGTCGGGAACTGGAGACCCTGCACTCCGATGGAACCGGTCCCGAGGCCGTCGCCAAGGCCTGGCCGCATCTGGCCAGCGACGATCGCTGGATCCGGTATGCCGCCCGCGTGGCCGTCGAACGTCAGCCGGTGGCGGGTTGGGCAGATCGGGTGTTCTCCGAGAAGCGCCCCTGGGCGGTCATCGAAGGCGCGGTCGCGTTGGCCCGGATGGGTTCGATGGAACACCGGGATCGCCTGCTGGAGACCCTTAACCGACTCAACTTTTTGAAGCTCGACGAGGCCGGCCGCCTGGCGGCCATCCGCGCGTATCAGCTTGTCCTGATCCGTCGGGGCGCGCCGGAGGGAACGGTCCGCAACGCGGTGATCCAACGTCTGGACGCGCTGTATCCTTCGACCAGTCGGGCGGTGAACCGCGAGTTGGCGGGAACGCTGGTGAACATCGGCGCTCCTGGGGTGGTGGCCAAGACGGTGCCGCTCATGTTGACCGCCAATGACGCCGACCTGCGTTACGCCAGTGATGCCTTGCTGGATCGCAACAAGGGTTACGCCGGGGCCTTCGCCCAGGCCGCAGCCAGCCGTCCCAATCAGGAGCAGATCGCCTTCGCCTATCTCCTCCGTGAAGCCAAGGTCGGGTGGACGCCCGCCCTGCGGAAATCGTTCTTCAGCTGGTTCCCCCGCACGGCACGCTGGCAGGGGGGCAACAGCTTCCGCGGATTCCTCGAGAACATCCGCAAGGACGCCCTCGCCACCGTGACGGATCCGGCGGAGCGCACCGCGATGGAGACCCTTTCCACCGCCAAACCCGCGGCAGCGGACACCCAGTTCGCAGCACCCAAGGGACCGGGTAAGTCATACACGCTCGATCAGGCGCTGGCCCTCGCCAGGAATGGAATCCGTGGTCGTGACTTCGAGAATGGCCGGGCCATGTACCACTCGACCGGTTGCGCCACCTGCCACCGGTTCAATGGTGCCGGAGGCGGTCTCGGGCCGGACCTGACGGGCGTTGCTTCGCGTTACACGCTCCGGGATCTGTTCGAGAACATCCTCGATCCGTCGAAGGTGATTTCCGATCAGTACGGCAGCGAGGAAGTCACCCTGGCCGACGGCTCGACCCTGGTCGGCCGTGCCTACGTGGACAACGGCCGTCTGGTGGTCACCGCCGATCCCCGCAACCCGGACGAATCCACGACGGTCGCCCTCGATCAGGTCAAGGGTCGCAAACCGTATCCGGTCTCGCTCATGCCCGCGGGTATGGTCAACGGGTTGAACGGGGAGGAACTGCTCAACCTGGTGGCCTACCTGCAATCCGGCGGCGACCCGAAACACGCCGCGTTCAGGAAGTAGGCCGGAGCCCCGGGGCCACGGCCGTCCCCGGCCGCTTGGGACCCCGGAGGCGTCCCGGAGGGTAGCCGGCGGTCGAACGACCGCCGGTTTGCCGGTCCCGTGAGCCCCTCGCCCCGGAGGGGTCGCGCTCGCCCAACCCTGACCCGCCAACGACTTCTCCCGCAGAGACGCAGAGAGCGCGGAGAAGGCCAGTACCGGCGGGCCGCCGGTACCCCCCGTCGCTCGGAGTTCCGGCCTTGGCCGGCCTGACGCACGCATTCACGCACACCGGTCCCCGTCCTACGCGCTCGACGTGGCGATCGTCCTACCGGCTGAAGCCGGGACTTCGTGCCGCGGCCGAGCGGGCGAAAGCGGCAGCTGACGCTGCACGCAATCCAGGACGCTCCCGCGCCGCACGTCGGTGCTGTTCCCGGCGTCCCTCAAGGGTCTGTATTGGTTCTGCCTTGGCGGAACTCCGCTTCTCCGCTCCTCCGCGGCCATGCCCCAGCCGACCCGGACGCCGGAGGCGTCCCGGAGGGTAGCCGGCGGTCGAACGACCGCCGGATTGCCAGTCCCGTGAGCCCATCGACCCCGGAGGGGTCGCGCCCGGCCAACCCCGACCCGCGAACGGCTTCCCCCGCGGAGCTGCGGAGAGCGCGGAGAAGTCCAGTACTGGCGGGCCGCCGGTACCCCCGTTTGTGGGGTGCAGTGGGATTGTACGGCTTCATTCCACGATGGCTTTCAATCGAACGGGAGCAATCCGGGCGGATTCAAACCGCGGGCCTGAAACCACTCCCGCAAGAAGAGGAGGTCTGGCGCATCCTTCTCCCGATGGGTGGGCTTCTTGGTTCGCCACAGCAGTTCCGCCGACGCGAAGGGAATTGAAACACCTTCCACGTCAATCGACCGGACGCTTTGGCCGGCCTGGGCGTAGTCAATCCCGCCAGCCGAGTGCATCAGGTCCACGACGATCTCGTCGGCAACGCGCACGACAATCCATTGTGCGATCTCCCCGGGACTGATCTGGCGTGCGGCTCCATCGGGCAGGGTCGCAACCGCTGCGAGTACCCGCGCTTCATTGTCGCCGCGGGTGTCCACCAGAAGATCAATGTCCATGGTGCGACGATTGTACCCCAACGCCGCCATCGCGAACCCGCCCACCACGATATAGCGGGCCTGACGATCGTTCAGCTGCCGACAGAGATCCCGGAGATCGGCAACGGTGGGTTCGCGGGACTCGGGCGTGTCCGAGTGATCATTTTCATCAACCATGCGTCGGCCTCTTGGTGACTGGTGAAGCGGTATACGCCACGCGGAACGGAGGGGACGGGAAACGCCTGCTGCCAGGCACGCGCGTCGGCCGGGGTGTACCGATCCGCACCTGGAAGTCCCCCGGGTGCCCTCCTTTTCCCAACGACCTTACCGATCCGTTCTTCCACGTTGATCCGCGATTCCACGTGTGGAAGCAGACCACTTCCAGTGGGCACAGGACACAGAAAACAGCCGTTCCCACGGATCGCGTCGATACGCGGCATCGGGAGCCGGCATTCCTTTGCTGTTTCGCATGATCTATCCCCACCAACCCCTGAGGGTGTCACGCGGAGGACGCGGAGAGGGCGAGTACCTGCGGGCCGCCGGGTACCCCCGATCCAGGACGCTCCCGCGCCGGACGCACGCCCTGTTCCCGGCGTCCTTCAAGGGTCTGCGTGGTCGGGTCTCCGCTTCTCCGCTCCTCCGCGGCCATCCCGGGCTCCACCGGGACGCAGGAGGGAGGGTTTACAACGACGGCGCAACGGACACGACGTGGGGCAGTGAACCGGTCCGGTCGTTGCGGCCGTCGCGTCGTGGTTGTTCAAACGGTGTTCCGTGCGGTGAACTCCCTCCCGCTCCAAGCCAGTACCGGCGGGCCGCCGGTACCCCCGTTCCGGGGCGGCCATCCCCCGGCCCCCAAGATTTTTGAGGCGGGCGGCGGAGTGATCGGTTATGGATTTCGCATGAGCGTGAATTTGAATCGGTTTCTCGGTGGTGCGGCGTTGGCCGGTGCACTGATGCTGACGGGTTGCCAGGACAAGCCGGCGGCCGGTGGCGGAACGGCGGGCGCGGCGGGTGCGACCAAGGCCTATCCGCTGGATGTCTGCATCGTCTCCGGCGAGAAGCTTGGCAGCATGGGTGAGCCGGTGGTGCTGCAGCACGAGGGCCAGGAGATCAAGTTGTGCTGCAAGAGCTGCAAGCCGGATTTCGAGAAGGAACCGGCCAAGTTCCTCGGCAAGTTGGCGGGTAAGTAAACCCCAAGAGAAGCCAGTTCCCAGAAGCCAGTTGCCAGTGCGGAACCTTCGGCGGATCGAACCGCCACTCTAAAGGTCCGCACCGTCGTTCTGGGTTCTGGCAACTGGCAACTGGCTACTCCTCCCCTCTCCATGCCCTCCCCCTTCAAACGTGCGATCGCAGCCCTTCTCGGGCTGTGGCTGGCGTTGTACGGGGGGATGCCGGTGCTGGCAGGGCAGGGGGGGACTTCGTGCGGAGCCGTTTCGTGCTGTGTCCGCAAGGCGGCGGTGAGCACCCCGTGTTCGGCCCAATGCTGCTTGTCCGAGCGCTCTGCGGATCGTCCTGCGGCACCCGCCGCTCCGGTGGTTCCGCCGTTGAGCCTGCTTCCTGAGTGGGTCCCCGTCCTTCTGGCGTTCCTGCCGTTGCCCGACCCGACCCTGGTCCGGTGGGTTCCGGCCCTGCCTCCGGCGTCCTGCGGTTCGACCGTTGCGCTCCCGCTCTTCCTGCGGGATCGCGTCTTCCTGATCTGAGCCTGGGAGTTCTCCCGTCCGGGGTGTGCCCTGCGCCGGCGCGCGTCCCGATTCGTCCGATGGCGTTTCCTGAGATTCTTCCCATGGCTACATGTCTTTTCTTTCTGTTGGTGTCGGGTGCGGTTGGAACCGCGTCCGGAGAGCGTGCCTGATCCTCCTCTGCACGGGGGCGACGTTGATCGCGGGCGACGAACCGCCCGAGGTGGTCACCGCGGACGTGGTGCGACGTCTGTCCGAACGTCTGCGGGAGCGACATCCGGAGGTGCGCGCCCTCGGTCATACCGCGACGGCGGAGCGGTTGAATGCAGATGGGAGCCGGCGCTGGGCCGATCCGGACGTGATGCTCGGCGGGGCCTTGTACCGCTACGCGGACATGGCCCGTGAGAATGGCGACCTTTACTACGGCGTCGAGCAGCGCCTGCCGATCCTGGGGAAGGAACGTGCCGCCCGGGCGTTGGCCGCCTCGAACGCGGTGGCATCCGGTGCCCGCCTGGAGGCGCGATTCGCCGAGTTGCGACGGGATCTGGCGGTGTCGCTCTTCGATGCCGCGACCGCCCGGATGGCCGCGGACCTGATTGCTGCCGATGTGCGTTGGCTGGAGATCCAGGTCCGACTCGGGCGATCCCGGGTGGCGTCGGGCGGGGACCCGGCTTCGATGGTGCTCCGGTTGGAGAACGAACTCGATCGACGTCGTCTCGACTGGACCAACGCCCTCGCCCGACGCGTCGATGGCGAGATCGGGGTGCAACGGCTCCTGGTAGGAAGCGGGGATCCGGTCGGCGGCTTCCTGCTGCCGCCGGTCGCGGAGGCGGTTCCCTTCGGCCCGGTGCTGGTTCGTTTTGCCGAACGGGCGGAACCGGAGGTGCTGAGGCGCGAACAGGACGTGGGGGTGGCGTCCGCCACGGTGGAAGTCACCCGACGTTCGCAACGCCCGGATGTCGCGGTCGGCGTGCAGAGTTATCATGAGTCGGCAACCGGCACGGCCGCGCAGGGAATGCTGACCGTGACGATGTCGGTGCCGTGGTTCAATCGGGCCAACTACCGGCGCGACCTGCAGCGCGACCGGGCGCGGCTGGCCTCGGTCGAAGCGTCCGTGGAAGACGCGCGACAGGCGGTGCGCCGGGAGGTGCACCGGTTGGTGACCCAGATTGACAGCGCCCGTCGCGAGGCGGTGCTGATGCGGGACGTGGTGTTGCCGCGGACCCGACGGCTTCAGGAGTCCCTTGAGGGCCTCTGGACTTCGGGGCGGGTCGAGCTGCGCGAGTTGCTCGACACCCGGAGGCAACGGGTCGAGGCGGAGATGTCGGAGGTCCAGGCCACCGGCGAGTACTGGGTGGCGATGTCGGAACTGTTGTTGTGCTGTGGTCTGGAGGATCTCGAGACCGTGCGGGAACTGTTGGCGGGTGGAGGATCGGGGATTGAGGGAGGAACCAAGTGATGAAGGCGATGAACTGGATTCTGGGAGTGATGATTCTGGGGGCGGGAATGGGCGCGGGTTGGTGGTGGCGCGGAAGGTCGGGGAGCGAGGCGAATCCATCGCCGACGGCCTCCGCCCGCAAGATCCGGATGTATCAGTCCCCGATGCACCCGTGGATCACCTCGCCGGAACCCGGCAACTGCACCCTGTGCGGCATGAAGCTGGTTCCGGTGTACGAAGGCGACGCCGGGTTCGATTCGGGCGAGGGGTCCCTCCGCCTGGGCAGCAATTCCATCTCGGTGGTCGGCATCGCCTCGGTGCCCATTGATGTCCGGCGATTGACGCGTTCGTTGCGGCTGGCGGGGACGCTCGACGACGACGATTCCCGGCATCGGATCCTTTCGGCCTACGTCGAGGGGCGGATCGAAACCCTGTCGGTGCATTCGGAGGGTGTTGAGATCGTGGAAGGAACCGAGTTGGCCACGGTGTACAGTCCGGTGCTGCTCGGAGCGGTGCGCGAGTACCTGTCGCTGGCTTCCGGTGGGGAGAGTGGATCGCTGATGACGGCGGCGGCGTTGCGTCTGCGGCAGATGGGACTGGGCGAAGCGCAGGTGCAGGATCTGACGAAGAGCTTCACCAACGGACAGCGCCTCCTGCCGTGGTTGTCGCCGATGTCGGGCACGGTGGTGAAACGGTTGGTGTACGGCGGGCAGTGGGTTCGAGAGGGGGATCCGCTGTTCGAGGTCGCTGACTTCGCAGTGATGTGGTTCAAGGCGGACGCTTATGAACGGGATCTGCCGTGGCTGCGGGTCGGCCAGGAAGTGGTGATGACCCTGCCTTCGCTACCCGGCCAGTCGTTCACCAACCGCATCACGTTCATTGATCCCAACCTCGACATGATGACCCGCAGTACCCGGGTACGGGTGGAGGTGCCGAATCCAAAGTCGGGTCCTGAACACGCCCGCTTGTTCCGGCATCGGGGCTACGCCGAGGCCCGGGTGCGGGTGGAGAGCGAACCGGTCCTGGTCGTGCCTCGGACGGCGGTGCTGAACCCGGGAGGGTCGCCGGTGGTCTGGGTGGAACAGGCGGAAGGCCATTACCAGCAACGGTCGATCCGACTCGGTCGCGCTGGCGATGATGCCTGGGAAGTGATCGAAGGCCTGGATGCGGGCGAACGCGTGGTGGTGCAGGGCGGGGTGATCCTGGATGGCCAGGCGCAGATGCGGGGGGGTGGCGGAACGTCCGCTCCCGACCCGATGACCGGCACCAACGGGATCGCGGGTGCTTCGGCGGCTTCTTCGGCGGGTGGAGAGGCCGGTGGCCCCGGGGCAGTGTCCCCGGTTCCGGTGACTTCGTGGCGTCCGGGTTCGCCGGAGATCGAGGCAAAGGTGGTGGGGCTGTTGAAGATTCTTTCCAGGATGGCGGCAGTGCTCGCCCAGGATGACCTGCCTGGGTTCAACCGAGTCCGGCCGGAATGGTCGGAGGCAACCCAGCCCCTGACGGCATTGGGGCAGGGCGCGCCTCCAGTCGACTGGCTCAAACCTCTGGCCGAGGCGAAGGACCTGGCCTCGGCGCGGAAGGGATTCCATGGCCTGTCCTTGGTCTGGTCGCCCCTGGTCCTCGAACTCCGCAAGCGCGAGACGTTCCAGAATCTGAAAGTGTACCGGTGTCCGATGACCGCCCGCGCCTTCCCGGGAGCGCCCCCGAGGGCGGTGTGGTGGCAATGGGACGGGCCGCTGCGAAACCCGTGGTTTGGGGCCGACATGCTTGATTGCGGAACGGAGGTCCCATGATCCGCCGCCTCATTGAACTGTCGTTGGGGAACCGGTTCCTCGTGTTGTGCGGCGCGCTGTTGGTGGCCGCGTGGGGTCTTCGGGCCCTCCGCAGCACCCCGGTCGACGCCATCCCGGATCTGTCGGAGAATCAGGTGTTGGTCTACGCCGACTGGATGGGCCGGAGCCCACGTGAGGTCGAGGATCAGGTGACCTATCCGCTGAGCGTCAACCTGCAGGGATTGCGCGGCGTACGTGCGGTGCGGGCCACGTCCATGTTCGGCTTCTCGCTGGTGACGGTGGTGTTCGAGGATGCGGTGCCGGCCCTCGAGGCGCGGCAACGGGTCACCGAACGTCTTGGTCTGTTGGCGGCCCAGTTGCCTTCGGGCGTGACTCCGTTGCTCGGGCCGGACGCCACCGGGCTCGGATGGGTCTATCAATACTATCTCCACGTCGAAACCAACTCGCCTTCCGCCGTCACCGACCTCGGTCGGCTGCGGGCGTTGCAGGATTACTTCCTCCGTTACCAGTTGCAGTCGGTGCCCGGCGTCGCCGAGGTCGCGTCCGTCGGTGGATTCGTGAAGCAGTATTCGGTCGAGGTCGACCCGCTCCGGCTGCGTTCAACCGGGCTGCCGTTGTCGCGGGTGGTGGCCGCCGTTTCCGAGAACCACCTGAACGTGGGCGGGAAGGCGATCGAAGAGAATGGAATGGAGTTCGTCATCCGCGGGGTGGGCCTGGTCCGCGGGGCGGCGGACCTCGAAGAGATCGTCCTGATGGAGACCAACGGTGTGCCCGTGCGGGTCAAGGATGTGGCGGCCGTGGAGATCACCGGGGACTTCCGGCGCGGGGCGCTGGACGTGGACGGTCACGAGGTGGTGGGTGGAGTGGTGGTGATGCGGACCGGCGAGAACGCCATGGCCGTGATCAACCGGGTGAAGGAACGGCTGGAATCCATCCGTGGCAGCCTGCCGGCGGGCGTCACGGTGCGACCCTTCTACGACCGGAGCGACCTCATCCGTCGCACGGTGGCCACCCTGCGCGACGCGCTGATCGAGGAGGTCCTGCTGGTGACGCTGGCGCATGTGATCTTCCTGTTCCACTTCCGCAGCATCCTGATCGTCACGCTGCCCTTGCCGGCGAGCATCCTGATCGCCTTCCTGTTGATGCAGGGATTCGGCATCACCTCGAACGTGATGTCGCTCTCGGGCATTGCCATCGCCATCGGCGTGCTGGTCGATGCCGGAATCGTCATGACCGAGAATGTCATCCGGCATTGTGAGGAAGCGGAGCGGTTGGCCGGAAGGCGGCTGACGCCGGCGGAAACCATGCAATGCACGCGGGAAGCGGCGTTCCAGGTGGGGCGCCCCATCTTCTTCGCGATGGCGATCATCGTGCTGGCGTTCCTGCCGGTGTTCGCGCTGGCCGGCCGCGAGGGCAAGCTGTTCCATCCGCTGGCCTATACCAAGACCTTCGCCTGTGTGGCGGCAACGCTCCTCGCCGTGACGCTGGTGCCGGTGCTGTGCTCGATGCTGGTGCGCGGGCCGTTTCATCGGGAAGAGGACAACCGGGTGATGCGGTGGCTCCTGCGCGGCTACGATCCGCTGTTGCGCTGGGCGCTGGCGAACCGGACGGCGGTGCTGGCCCTGGCGGGACTGATCCTGGCCGTCGCGGTGACCGTGGCCTTCGGTCTGCCGCAACCCGTGGTGAAGCGGATGCACGATGCCGGTTGGCATGGTCCGGCCAAGGCACTGGCCGGGTTTGGACGCGAGTTCATGCCGCCTCTGGACGAGGGCGCGCTCCTGTTCATGCCGGTGTTGGTACCCAGCACTTCGTTCAACGAGATCCAGCGGATCATGTCCTGGCAGGATCGGGTGATCCGGAGCGTCCCCGAGGTGGTGAGTGCGGCCGGCAAGCTCGGGCGTGCGGAGACCCCGACGGATCCAGCCCCGATCGAGATGATCGAGACCACCATCCAGTTGAAGCCGCGCTCGGAGTGGCGGAAAGGGATGACCCAGGAGGGCTTGATCGCCGAGTTGCAGGAACGGCTCTCGGTCGTGCCCGGCTACGCGCCTGGATTCCTCCAGCCGATCGAGAATCGGGTGCTGATGATCTCCACCGGCATCCGCGCGCAGTTGGGTGTCAAGCTCCTCGGCGACGATCTCGATGTGTTGCAGAAGTGGGCCTACGAAGCGGAACGCATCCTGCGCGACGTGCCCGGGGCTGCCGGCGTGGCACCGAGCCGGCTTCAGGGGAAGCCGTACCTCGAAGTCGAGGTGGACCGTGCCGCCGCCGGACGTTACGGCGTCAACGTCCGCGACGTCATGGAAGTGGTCGAGACCGGCATCGGCGGGCTCAACGTCGGAACGGTGATCGAGGGCCGCGAACGTTTCCCCATCCAGGTGCGGTTGCATCGCGAGGCCCGGTCCGACCTCGAACGGTTCGCGGATCTTCCCGTGACCGGCATGGGCGGACGGACGGTTCCACTGGGACAGGTGGCGACGATCCGGCGGGTGCTGGGTCCGGGCGAGATCGCTTCGGAGAACGGACGTTTGCGGATGTTCGTCCAGGCGAACGTTCAGGGACGCGACCTGGGCGGGTTCGTGGAGGAGGTTCGCCGCCGGATGGATCGGGATCTCAAGCCGCGGCTGCCGACCGGGGTGGTGCTGGAGTACAGCGGTGAATTCGAGGATCTGCTGCGGGCGAGCAAGACCCTGATGATGGTCGTGCCGGTGTCGTTGCTGGTGATCTTCCTGTTGCTTTACCTCGCCTATAACGACGCGGTGGAGGCGGCCCACGTGATCCTGGCGGTGCCCTTCGCACTGAGCGGATCGGTGTTCCTCCAGGCCTGGTACGGATACCCGTTCAGCGTCGCG
>CAMCFL010000051.1 GCA_945873715.1 Akkermansia muciniphila | reverse complement strand
CCAGACCGGGAAACCGTCCGATGAACCGCAGTCCCAGGTGGAACATGAAGTAGGACAGGAGAAGGTAGCCTGTCAGAAAGATCCCAATGACCCCTACCAGAAGTCGGGACTGGTGTCTGAGTGCCAGCAGTCGACGCCAGGTAGAGAGCGAGTTTACCCAGAGCAGCAGCACCAATGGTGTCTTCGACGGCCTCATGGCACCGATGGCGAAGTGCCGGTGCGGTCATCCTCCGTAATGGCAAGGAAGGCCCGTTCCAGGGCCCCGTCTGTTCCTGCATTCCGGTGAAGCTCCGACGGGGTTCCGACGGCAATCAACCGGCCGCGGTGGATGATTCCAACCCGGTCCGCCATCTCGTCGGCGACGCTGGTTTGATGGGTACTCAGGAACACGGTCATTCCGCGAAGAGCCCGCTCTCGGAGGGTATCCTTGACCACTCGCGCATGGTGTGGGTCGAGACCAACCATCGGTTCATCAATCACGAAGACTTCGGGATCGTGGAGAAGGGCTGAGGCGATCGCAACGCGTTGCCGCGTGCCGTGCGACAGGGCTTCAATTGGCTTGTGGAGCCACTCTTCCAGCTGAAATCGCGGCACGAGGTCTGATGCCGCCCGTCCAATGGCGTCGTCCTCCATGAGGAACAGTTGGCCTGTAAATCGCAGGAATTCCCACGGGGTCAGCTTCTCGTAGAGAAACGGAAAATCCGGGACGTATGCCAGCCTCTTCCTGGCTTCCAGACGTTCGGTCTGGACGTCGAATCCGGCAATTCGTGCGGAGCCGCTTGTGGGTCGGATCAGCCCGACGAGCATCTTGATGGTGGTCGTCTTACCGGCCGCGTTTGGGCCCAGAACGCAGAAGAACTCGCCCCGGGGAACCGTCAACCGGATCCCGTCCACCGCGCGCACGTCGCCGAAGTGCTTGGCCACATCAATGAGTTCGATCATCCGCAGATCGAGACTGTCTGGCTGGGGGCGCCAGCGCCAGTCTTGGCTCATCTGACAAACGGGTCTTGAGACGCGGAGCGGAGAAACGTTTACTCCGCGGCTGGCCATGATCCTCCCACAATTGCTCTGGCGATTTGCGAAACACCGGGACGACCCGGTCTTCTATGCCATGCAGGCGATCGACGCCATCCGATGGATCCGATGCAGCGGAGTTCGGTTGGAAAAGGGTGTGAGGGTCCTCGACCTGGGATGTGGTCACGGGGTTTTTGGGGGGGAATTGAGGAAACTGGGCTGCGAGGTGGTATTCGCAGATGAAGCCAACTACCTGCTTCCAGAATACCGGGATGCCCGGTTTCTCCCCGTCAATCTGGACCACGACCCGCTTGAAGGGTTGGGCAAACATGATCTCGTGATCTGCTCGAACGTGCTGGAGCACCTTTCTCAGCCGCGGCGTTTTCTGGCCTTCGCGGACCGCCTGCTGGCTCCGGGCGGTAGATTCTACCTGAGTTGGACCAATTGGCTGTCGCCCTGGGGGGGGCATGAGTTCTCTCCGCTGCACTTCCTGGGCCCCCGGCTGGGATCACGCCTCTTCGATGCTTTGGGCAGGAAACGGTTTCATCGGCCCGGCGAGAACCTGTTCGTCACCCACATCGGCCGGACGCTTGGTTGGCTGAAGTCGGACGGGTCGCTGGAAGTCGAGGCCATGGCACCCCGCTACTACACCGAGCTTGCCTGGTTGTTGAAGGTTCCAGGAATCCGGGAGTTCGGTGCCTGGAACTGTGGTCTGCTATTGCGTTCCCGGCGGTCGGCCGGTTGACCCGATGGGAACAGTTCCCGACTTGGTTTGGGACCCAGCTTCCAGCACCCTTCGTCCATGATCGACGCCGTCAACGCCGGTGACGGGCTCCGCCTGAACATCGGGTGTGGTCTGGATATCCGTCCGGGCTGGGTGAACCTCGACATGGTCGACTACGGCGGGAATACCGTCGTTGATCTTACCCGTTACCCTTGGCCTTTCCCCGACTCTCACTTTGATGAGGTGTTGGCGAGCCACATTCTCGAACACCTGCCCCATTTCAATGCGGTGATCACCGAGATCTGGCGGGTGTCGAAGCCGGGTGCGTTGGTGGTTGTGCGCGTCCCCTTTTTTCTGAGTACCAAGTACTACTCGGAGCCGGATCACCGGACCCCGTTCGGGATCCGCTCGTTTGACAACTACGAGGATGTCCGGGGGAAACCCCTTCGGTTCTACGAGCGGTGGAAGCTTGGGCATCGGACGAACTACAACTCCCCCGCCCGGTTCCGGGTCGAAGAGCAGCGGTTCCATGTCTCCAATTTTTCCGCCCTCCGTTGGTTGGGCGTGTTGATCAATCTGGAGCCGGTTCTCTACGAGCGGTTCTTCGCGACCTGGTTCACGCCGGAGGAGGTCTGGTTCCGGCTGCGGGTCGTCAAGGATCCTCCGGTCAGGGCATGAAATAGCGCGTCCACGGAACCAGGATCAGGGCGGATGTGGCTACCCATCCTCCTCGGTCGAGCCACCCGAGATGCCGCTCCGGCCAGAGCGCGGCCAACATCCCCACGGGGATGCCAAACACAAACCCGAGGGCATGCACCAGAATGTCGCTTTGAGGACTGGTGCCGACATGGAGGAAAAGCACGGTTGCCGCCATCAGGCCCGGCGCGATCCACCGGGTAGCCCGCCAGCCATGGCGCCAAAGACCCACCAGATTGGCAGCCAGCATTCCGATGGCAGCCATCACGACACCGGATGCGCCGAGACCGGTGTAGTCCGTCTGCCGGATTGCAGCGGCGATGGTATTGGCCAGGGCCCCGGCCGCCAGGGTGCCGGCGGTGGCAATCCCCGCCCCGTAACGGCCCATGGCGAGTCCGAGTACCGGGCCGCCCAGCACCGCGTTCATGGCCAGGTGCCCTGCGTCGGCATGGATCCAGGTCGCCGTGAAGGTCCGCCACCATTCTCCATGGCGGGCGGCTTCGCTCTCATAGACCGCGCGACGCAGGTCTGGTCCGCCGGCTGCCTGCAAGAGGGCAATCAGGAATACCCACAGGAGCGCAACCCAATGCAGGTTGACGGTTGAACCCGGAACCTGGACCCGCCACGCCCATCCTTGGTTTTCCCGAAGGAACTGTCGGAGGACTTGCCTGGCTCGGGATCGGTCCGCGGCGGACACCACCAACTGCCACCTTCCGTTGTCCGGCCGTTGTTCGAGGGTGACTTCGATCTGTTGGCTGGCGAGGACGAGGCTCCAGTCCATCGCCTGTCGTTCGGACCGGGCTGGGATCGTGGCATTGGCCTCGGCGGCTGACTCCGTCATGGACGGGCATCTTCGGCCATGAGCGGTGGGAGGCAAGTTTCTCTCCCCGTGGGGAGGATCCCCCTATCCCTGCTTCCCCGCTTCGGGTCGTTGGAACAGTTGGCGGATGATCTCTTCGATCGGTACCTCCTGGATGTCGATGTCGAGCACCGTCAATTCGTCGAGCAGTGCCTTGCAGGCGGAGATGACCCGATCGCGCTTCACCTTGAGCTTGAGGGTGCCTGGGCTGGACTCGACGATTTCTCCATAGTCAGCGGGATGGAAGGTTGAAGGGTCTGGCGAGGCTTGGAATTGCACCGTCACGACCTTGAAATCGGCGAATCGGTCCAGGATGTCGGCCAACCGTCCGTCAAAGAACAGACGTCCGTGATCAATGATGATCACCCGGTCGCACAGTTCCTGAATGTCCGCCATGTAGTGGCTGGTCAGGATGATCGTGGTCCGGCGCTTCTGGTTGTGTTCGCGGAGGAAATCGCGGACGACCCTTTGCGAGACCACGTCGAGACCGATGGTTGGTTCGTCGAGAAAAAGAACCCGGGGTTGGTGAAGCAATGCGGCGATCAGCTCGCATTTCATGCGTTCCCCCAATGAGAGTTCGCGGACGGCGGTGGAAAGCTTGTCTCCGACAGAGAGCATTCCCGACAGTTCGTCCACCGTCTTTCGGAACTGCTCGGGAGCCAATCCGTAGATGCGGGCGTTCAACTCCAGCGAATCCCGTGCCGGTAGATCCCACCACAATTGATTCTTCTGGCCGAGCAGCAGGGCGAACTGTCGCCGGTACTCGTCCTTCCGCTCCCATGGGACGCAGCCGAGGACCTGGGCGGTCCCAGCGGTCGGATGGAGCAGTCCCGAGAGCATCTTGAGCGTGGTCGTCTTCCCGGCACCATTGGGACCGAGGAAGCCGACCAGTTCCCCTTCTTCGATCTGAAAACTGACATCCTTGACGGCGTCGGTCGTCTCGTACTGTCGACGGAACAACCCCCGGATCGCACCCTTCAGTCCCGGAGCCTTCTTGTAAGTCCGAAACGTCTTGGTCAGCCCTTGAACCTGGATGGTCGCCATGGGATCAGCTTTTCAGCCCGATACGGGCTACCGCATGCGTGACGATCCAGGACTCGGCCTCGAGGGCTGCCAGAGCCCGATCACGCTCTGTGCCGGTCAGTTCAGAGACCATTCGAACGGCCCGATCGCGAAGTTTCACGTTGGATGGATTCAGGTCGACCATGAGGTTTCCCATGACCTTCCCAAGGCGTACCATCGATAGGGTGGTCAGGATGTTGAGCACCAGCTTTGTTGCCGTCCCCGCCTTGAGCCGGGTCGACCCGGTCAGTACTTCCGGACCCGTGTTCATGGCGATCATAAGGTCTGGCGGGCCTTTCCGGGATTGAATGAGGTAAGGATTGAAGCAGAGCAGCGCGGTGAAGGCTCCGCACCGATGGGCTTCGTGCAAGGCACCCCAGACAAACGGGGTCCGTCCGCTGGCAGCAATCCCCAGAACCACATCCTTGGAGCCAATCCCCCTGCCAACCAGCGCAGCGGCCCCGGCTTCGCAGTCGTCTTCGGCCCCCTCAACGGCAGAGTGCAAGGCCTTCAAACCACCTGCGATGATGCCTTGGATCAATTCGGGCGGCGTCCGAAACGTGGGCGGACACTCGCTGGCATCCAGCACGCCCAACCGCCCGCTCGTGCCGGCACCCACGTAGAAGAGTCGTCCGCCTTCCTCCAGGGCACGACTGACCTTCCGGATCAGCCTTTCCAGTTGGGCGCGGTGCACCCGGATCCGTTCGGCCACGCTCGCTTCCTCGTCGATCATCAGGTCGATCGCCTTCCGGAGAGGCAACCGATCCAGTCGCAGGCTGCGCGGGTTTCGTTCTTCGGTCGGGGAGAGTCGCGTCGACCGCGGGAGGACGGGGCCCATTCCGTTCGGACTGGGAGAGGTTTGGGCAGGGGATGCCCCGCCGTGCTTCTGTGTACCGGCTGAGCCCCGAGCCCGCTTGGCCATGACGACCGCACCCCAGGCTGATTCGCGCCGAAGGGACTGGACGCGAGCATCAGGGAGAGCCTTGCGGATCCGCCGCGCGATCCGCAGTGCGAAAGCTTGCTGGCGAAGGACCACACTCCCGGCAAAGAAGATGTCGGCAGGGGCCTTCCCCAATTTCCGGACGCAGGCCACCGCATCGGCCGCCAGGGCTTCTTCGGTTTCCTGGAGGACTCTCCGGGCGATCCGGTCACCCCCGGAGGCGGCAGCAAAGACTTCAGGGGCCAGTGCCGCAACCTCGGATTTGGATGCGCCCTGCATCCAGCCGATCAGGTCATTTGGGCCATTCTGCAAGGTCGCCCGCAAGGCGCGTTCACCGAATCCACACCACTTGCCTGTGTGATCCAGATGAAGTGCGGCGGCCCGGAGAGCCTTGTGAACGATGTCGAACGCGCTGCCTCGGTCTCCCAGGTGATGTCCCCAGCCACCGACCTTGGCAGTGGAACCCCCTGGCGACCGCCCGAAACAGCAGGAACCGGTACCGCTCAGAACGATGACCCTGCTTCGGGTGAGATCGCCACCGTGGAGGTCTGCGGCCGAAAGTGCCGATTCGAGATCATGATCCACCAAGGAGGCGGCGTCAGGCCAGACGCGGCGGATTACCGCCTGGACCCGATCGATATCCCTCCGATCCCTGACGCCGGCCATTCCCACGCCAATCGCCAACGCGGGCGGGAGTTGCGCGGCTAGATGTTTGAAATGCAGCTCCAGTTCGGCATCCGACACCAACCGCAGGTTGCAGGCCCCGGATTCGATTCGCGCGACGGGCTCCAGTGCCTCGGTCGAAGCGATGGCAACGGTCTTGGTCCCGCCACACTCCAGACCGACCAGGACGGAAGACGGTGTCTTAGAAACCTTCACTCGGTGACGGAAAAGCCCTGGGAAACAGGGGTCAAAGACGGATCACCTTGACGTTGGAGATGGCGGCGTCCGCGGTCAGTTCATCCAGGCAGGCTTGGGGCGGTATGCTGTCGAGCACCAGGACGGTGAGAGCCTCGCCGCCCTGATCCTCACGACCCAGGCTCATGCTGGCGATGTTGACCTGATGGCGGGCGAGGACGGTCCCCAGCTTGCCAACAATCCCGGGGCGGTCCTGATTGTTCAGCAGCAGGAGAGTGCCGCTGATGGGGATCTCCACTGGCGTCGAATACAGACGGACGATGCGGGGATTGTTGGGGGAACCAAAAAAGGTTCCTCCGGCCGAGAGCACCTTTTCGGATCCGTTGAACAATTGGACATGCAACCACTCGTTGAAGGTGACGGGCTCGTCCGAGCGCTTCTCCTCCACCCCCAACCCGATCGCTGCTGCGGCACTTCGGACGTTGATGTTGTTGATGTCGGCCACCGACCCGTGCCTCAAATATCCACGCAAGACAGCGCGCGTGATGGGGTCGGTCTGTGGCAGTTCGCGAGCTCTGCCTCCGTAGGTGATGTGCACTCGATCCACCGGCGTCTGGACCAATTGGCCCAGGAGCGAACCGAGTTTCTCGCCGAGGGTCAGGTAGGGTTTGACGAGTTCGTAGGTCTTGGCATCCACCCCAGGCAGATTGACGGCATTTCGGACCTCCCCGGTGAGCAGGAACGCACTGATGATCTCAGCCACTTCGAGCCCGCATTTCTCCTGCGCCTCTTCCGTCGATGCACCCAGGTGGGGGGTCAGGATGACGTTCGGCAGGCTCCGCAGCGGATGGTCCGCGGCGAGAGGTTCGACGGCGAACACATCCAGTGCCGCACCGGCTACCCGTCCGCTTCGGAGGGCCGTCACCAGATCGTCCTCATGGATGATCTCGCCGCGAGCGCAGTTGATCAGGCGGACTCCTGGTTTCATGCGGGCGAATGCCTCGGCATTCAGCATTCCTCGCGTTTCGGCTGTCACCGGCATGTGCACGGTGATGAAGTCCGCCTCCCGATAAACCCCATCCGGGTCGGAGATCGCTTCAATTCCCAGTTGTTTCGCCCGTGAATCGTTGAGGAAGGGATCGTAGGCGATGACGCGCATTCCGAAGGCAATCGCTCTCTTGGCCACCTCGGTGCCGATGCGGCCTGCGCCGAGAACCCCCAGGGTCTTTCCCGCCAGTTCGGTCCCCTGGAAAAGCTTCCTGTCCCACTTTCCGGCTACCATGGACGCATGGGCAGGGGGAATCTTGCGGGCCAGGGAACCCAGCATGAAGAAGGTCAACTCGGCCGTGGTAATCGTGTTGCCACCGGGCGTGTTCATCACAACGACCCCGCGTTGGGTGGCGGCCTCGACGTCGACATTGTCGATCCCAACCCCAGCCCGGCCCACCACCTTCAGGTTTGGCGCGCCCTCCATCAACTTCCGGGTCACCTTGGTTTCAGACCGCACGACCATTGCCTCCACATCCGTGAGCAATGGAATCAATTCGGACTCTGAAAGCCGCTTGGGCAGGACGGTCACCTTGAATTCAGGGCGTGCATGGAAGAATTCGATGCCTCGCGGCGAGATCGGATCGCAGACTAGGACGTGCATAATGACGAAGGCCCACGTTAGGAATGTGCCGGGACACGGTCAACATCCTCCCGGCAACTTTGAGGGGGTGCAGGTGAACTATTCCCCTTGAGGGATATCCAGCAGCACTGGAACAGGAGGCGGAGCCGGGATGACCCGTCCGTTGATCACCCGCTCCTGCCCCGGCGTGATCACCGGCGCAGAGCCCGCGCCTGAGGAAGCGGGGCCCTCGGTTCGCTGCCGACGGGATGGAAGGATCGGGTAGGAACCCGAAGCTGAGGCCGCGACACTGGAGTCACCGATCGCCTGCGCGGGCATGGTCCCCACAGGCATGGCTCCAGGGGATTCGGAGACGCCGCCCCGACCAATCACAGTCGGCCCACCTCCACCGCGATTCAGATTGGGGTTTGCCAGGCCGGCAGTCACCGGGGCAGGGATCACCCCGGGAGCACCCGGTGGCTGTCCAGAGGCGGGGGATGCCGAGCCCTTGGCACCGTTTTCCTTGAAGTTGAGCGTGAACTCCTGCCCTGCATTTCGGATCCGTGCGGTTTCACGCTTCTCGTCGATGGCCAAAACCTCGATGTCATCCTGAACATCGCCCTCCTCCATGTCACGATAGGCAGGTGCCTTCGATCCGGGAGCTGAAACCTGGAGGTAGACCTTCTTGCGCCCCTGCCAGAGAGAAAACCCGGTCAAGGTGACGTTGGAGGGAACTGGGGGTGGCGCCGAGGGAGTCTCTGGAACCGGAGGAGGAGGTGGGGCAGGCTCCTTGATCCCAAAGGCATTCCGGGCGGAAATTGGCCGGAAGGGATTTGCTGGAGGGGAGTTCGAGGCGACGACGGCAGCGATGGGAACATCCACCGTGGCGGGAGTCAGAGCGGTCGCCTCCTCCGGATCCGCCGCAAGAACGCCCACGCCCGCTGCGAGGACTGCAGTGAGCGCCATCGGATTCAGTACTCGAAGCATGATCGGCGAAGGATGGGGCACCAGCGGTGAAACTCCATTCGGAACTCACGGTTGCGCCAAAACTGGGCCTCCATCAAGCCAAGGCCAGCTGGGGAGGAATTGAAAATAGTTCCGGCAATCCCTGAAATTGCCATTGACGCCCGCATGGGTCCTTCGGCAACGTGCAGACACACACGGAAGTTATTAGCCAATCCATGAGAACTAACGCTCTTCTCCTCGCGGTCGCTGTTGCGGCCAGTGGTTCTCTGCTCGCGCAGACGACCTCGAAGAATATCGTGGGTTACGTCAACAAGACGGTGCCCAAGGGTCAGTTCCTGATGATCGCCAATCCCCTCAACAACGGTGGCAACACTGTTGATGAGGTGATCAAGATCAGCAGCGATCTCGCTCTCTACCACTACATCGGTGGTAATTTCGTCGGTTCCACGGCCCTCGGTGGTGCCTGGATCGAAGGTAATGATGTGGTGGTTGCTCCCGGCGGCGGATTTTTCGCCTTCGGTCTCGACGCTGCTGATGTCAAGATCACCTTTGTCGGTGAGGTTGCTGTCGGTAAGGTCGTTTCCATCCCGGCCGGCCTCTCCATCCGCTCCTCGGCCCTCCCGCAGGCTGGCAAGCTCGACGCTCTCGAGTACCCGGTCGGCGACGAGACCGTCTACCAGTTCGCCGCTGGAAACTACGTTGGCACCGACGCTCTCGGTGGCACGTGGCTCGGTGACGCTCCCACGGTGGGCGTTGCTGAATCCTTCTTCGTGCTCAACAACGAGCCCTCGAAGAACTGGACCCGCACGTTCACGATTAACTGATCCTACGATCCCATAACTATTCACTGCACATGAACAAAGCTCAACTGTTCGCGAGTGTTGTTGGTGTCTTCGCTGCCGCTTCGGTGCTGGCGCAGGGCACGATCGACTTCTCCAACATCAAGACTGTCGGTCGTCCGAAGATTTTCGACAAGGACGGCACGACGGCGATCGGTGGCGCCAACTTCCTGGTCGACATCCTCGTCAAGAACCCGGCCACCGGGAACTACGAGGGCGTCACCAAGGGTGGTGTGGCCTACGCCGGTTCCGCTCCCTTGACTGGCTCCAACGCCGGTCTGTTCTCGGGTGGTACCTTGGTTGTTCCCTTCGTCGCCCCTGATGCGAAGGCTGATGTCATCGTCCGCGCTTGGGACGTGACCTCGGGCGCGACCTACGCCTCGGCTCTGTACAAGAACGAGATCTCGTTCTCGATCGACAAGCTCGGTGGCGCTGGCAGCCCGCCCACGCTCCCGGCTGTGATCGCGAACTTCAGGAGCTTCGCTCTGGTTCCTGAGCCCTCCACTTACGCGCTCGCTGCGTTGGGTCTCGGTGGCCTGCTGCTGTTCCGCCGCAAGTAATCGGATTGGCAAATCAGGGGTCGCCTTCTTCGGAAGGCGACCCTTTTTGTTTTCCAGCCCTGGGTGATCTGTGTTTCACCCGCGTATCCG
The DNA here is from genome assembly GCA_945873715.1 of Akkermansia muciniphila. Classification (GTDB taxonomy): domain Bacteria; phylum Verrucomicrobiota; class Verrucomicrobiia; order Limisphaerales; family UBA9464; genus UBA6176. The sequence continues at coordinate 1,073 of CAMCFL010000051.1, read as the reverse complement.
CTTGGTGACAAGACCGTCTTCCAGTTCGCCGCTGGAAACTACGCTGGCACCGACGCTCTCCGAGGCACGAGGATCGGCGAAGCGCCCGCCGTCGGCGTTGCTGAATCCTTCTTCGTGCTCAACCGCGAGCCCACGCAGAACTGGCCTCTGCAGCTTCACGATTGACTGACCCTACGATCCAGTAGCAACTCACCCCACATGAACAAAGCTCTCCTGTTCGCGGGTTTCGTTGGTGTCTTCGCTGCCGCGTCGGTGCTGGCGCAGGGTGCGATCGACTTCTCCAACATCAAGACCGCCGGTCGTCCGAGGATTTTCGACAGGGACGGTACGACGGGGATCGCTGGCGCCAACTTCCTGGTCGACATCCTCGTCAGGAACCCGGCCACGGGTAACTACGAGGGCGTCACCAAGGCAGGGATCGCCTATACCGGTGTAGCTCCCTTGACCGGTGCCAACGCCGGTCTGTTTTCGGGTGGCGTCTTGGAGGTCCCTTTCCTAATTCCAGGTGCGAGTGCTGACGTCATGGTCCGCGCTTGGGACGTGACCTCGGGTGCGACCTACGCCTCGGCCGGTTGGAAGGGCGAAGTCTCCTTCTCGATTGCCGCCCTCGGTGGCGCTGGCAGCCCGCCCACGCTCCCCGCAGTGCTCGCGAACTTCAGCTGGTTTGTGGTGCCCGAGCCCTCCTCCTATGCGCTCGCTGCGTTGGGTCTCGGTGGCCTGCTGCTGTTCCGCCGAAAATAGTGGGAATCAGTTCAGTCAAGGGTCGCCTCCTTCGGCACGCGACCCTTCATGCCTTTTGGGTCCTGCTGCTCGACTTCTCTCCGTCCACCCTACGAGACTCGTCAGATGCTCAGATTGTGATTTTAATCTGCTCAGCAGCAGTCTTGACGGATGCCAGTTTGCTCGGTACCAATCGCATTCTGTTGTGGCGTGTTCGTCTATCGGTTAGGACACGGCCCTCTCAAGGCTGAAAGATGGGTTCGATTCCCATACGCGCTACCAATCATCGCCGCTGGATTTCCAGCGGCGTTTGTTTTTTTGCGAAGCTTTCATGCGAGTCCGACCCCTTCGTG